>CALCCX010000178.1 GCA_937900165.1 uncultured Acidimicrobiia bacterium
ACCGATAATGAAGTATAGACACTTAGATTGTGATAAGTCTACATCTGAATTCGATGACTATGATAGATCTTCATATCTATATTTTTTTTCTGTATTTTTTATTTTTTTTTTTTCAAGCAGAAGACGGCATACGAGATATATCAGTGTGACTGGAGTTCAGACGTGTGCTCTTCCGATCTCACCGACAACCACCACGCGGTGACCCAGGACGTATTCTCGCGGCTGTATGAGAAGGGCCACATCGACAAGCGGAGCTCAGAGCAGTTCTATGACCCGGAGGCTCAGCGTTTTCTGCCGGACCGATACGTCGAGGGAACCTGTCCCCATTGCGGCTACAAGGAAGCAAGGGGCGACCAGTGTGACAATTGTGGGCGCACACTCGATCCAACCGATCTCATCGAACCCCGATCCAAGCTGAGTGGTGCAACTCCACAGCTACGGACAACCGAACATTTCTACCTTCGTCTCACCGACTTTGAGGGCCAACTCGAAGAATGGCTGAGAGGTCGCAAGGGGTGGCGTAAACACGTTCTCAACTTCTCACTTGGTTGGATCGAAGAGGGGTTGCTGGATCGACCGATCACCCGCGACATCGACTGGGGTGTTGACATTCCGGTCGAGGGGCTGGGACCGGGCAAGAAGATCTACGTCTGGTTCGACGCGGTGATTGGCTACCTGTCAGCCGCCAAGGAATGGGCCGCGGCGCGAGGCACACCCGAAGCCTGGCGGGACTGGTGGGAGAACCCGGACGCCGAGCACTACTACTTCATTGGTAAGGACAACGTGCCTTTCCACGTGATCATCTGGCCGGCGATGCTGATGGGCTACGGCGGCCTCGAGCTTCCGACCAACGTGCCCGCCAACCAGTACGTGACCTTCAAGGGAGGCAAGGCCTCTTCGAGCAGGGGAATCGGACTCACCATTTCCGAGGCACTTGCGCTCTACGAGCCTGATGCCCTCCGATACGCCGTGGCCGCCAACCTGCCGGAACAAAGCGACACGGAAATATCCGAAGAAGAAATCGCCAGACGAATCAATGAGGAACTGGTTGCCACCTGGGGCAATTTGGTCAACCGCGTGCTTTCGATGACATCCAAGAATTTCGATGGCGCCGTCCCCACACCTGGGCCTTTGAACGCCCAAGACCGGGCTCTTCTGACGACGATCGACGAGGCCCTGGTCACTTCCGCCGAACAGTTCGAGCGAGTAGAGCTCAGGGCGGCCTTGCGCACCGCAATGGAAGGTGCCCAAGCGGTCAACGCCTACCTGAACGCGTGCGAGCCTTGGAAGACCGCCAAGACCGACCTGGAGCGGACCGCGACGACATTGTCGGTGGCAATCGATGCAATCGAAGGACTAACCGTGGCATTCAGTCCGTTCATGCCAGTGACCTCGGCCGCAGCCCGCCGGATGCTGGGCGCACCCGATATCGACGGGTGGACGCGCCGAGCTGTGGAGCCCGGCACCCCCCTTGGCCAAATCGCCCCCCTATTCGCCAAAGTCGAAGCCGACCCGGACTGACCCGAACCTTAGGCAATAAGTGTTGCTGAGCGCGCGCGATCCGGAGCCCACGCCGTTCTGAAGGCGATTTCGCGCGCTCACCGCGCGCTATTACCTAAGGTTCGCACCCGCCGCACGCACCCCCTACCCCTCGCCGATGGCTCGGAACAAGAAGGCGGCCATGTGGGCTCGGATTACTGGGTCCGACGGGCAGAAACGACCCGCGCTACATCCCAGCGTGATTCCGGCTGTGGCGAGGCGGTCGATGTTGTCCTCGTGTACCGAACCATCGTCGTCTGTGAAGAGGTCGGCGCCGAGTCCGTCCGTGAGGCCGGTCGCCCGAATGATGAACGAAGCCATCTGGGCCCGAGAGACCTCATCGTTCGGACAGAACTCGGTCGCCGTGCAACCAAGGGTGATTCCGGCGGCAGCCAACGCATTGATGTTCGCCTCATGTACCGACCCGCCATCATCGGAAAATCGGTCAACCGACGAAGCAGCAATGTTGAACGCTCGAACCATGAAAGTCGCCATCTGACCACGGGAAACCGAATCGTCCGGACAGAAGCGGTCCCCGAACGAGTTGCATCCAGCCGTGATTCCTTGGTTGGCAAGCCAGGTGATCTCATCAACAAAGAAGTGGTCGGCGGGCACATCGGTAAACGGGCCGGTAACCGCCGCCCCAGGGCCGTAAACGGGCGCAGGTTGGCCGGCCTCGAAGGCACCGATGTCCGGCGCGCCGTCAAAGACGAACGGGTCATTCAGGTTTGGCAGGACCTGACCGATGTCGGTGAGCTGCGACCCGGTCGCCCGTAGATCGGCATCGCCTACGGTGGCTGCCACATCCCAATCCGCAGGCAGGGTCGCATTGGCCAGGTCGGCGAAACTTATCTCGATGCCGTTGTCCTCCACCCCGGCCGGAAGATCGGCGATTCGGTCATACCGAACGTTCTCCCACTTGAAGAAAGGAGTACCCCGGCTCGTGCCCCACGCGTTGTAGTCGAAGTCTCTGAAACCTTCGTCTCGCACCGTGGTGAATTCGAAGGCGTATTCGGTGCCAAGGAAAACATTGTTGCGCAACGTGACGTTTCGCCACATCGACCCGTTGTCCCCGTAGCCGTTGCCGTTCTTGACGCCGGAATTGTGCGCAACGACAAAACCGGTGGTGTCGTTGTGCATCTTGATCGGCACACTCTCGAGGTTGAACATCTCATTGCGGAAGATGTAGGCGGGTCCGCCGTAGATCGGCTGCACGCTGACGCCCATCCGGGCATTGGTGATCCGGTTGCGCCACACTCGCACGTTGGCCTGGTTGTAGTCGATCTCGATACCGTCGTCGACACAGAACGCCACGTCGTTGCCGAACACGTCGTTCCCGTACGATTCGCCCGAGATTGGCTGCACCGATATGCAATCTCCGAAGTTCTGCACGAGATTGAAGCAGACCACGTTGCCATCACCCCGGAGGTCGATGCCCCGGTCACTTGGTATTCCGCTGGCCGGCCAAACCGTGCGACCCTGAATCACGTTGTCACAGATCGTCTGATTTGATTCCCAGGCGTTGGCGCGCCGGTTGACGATCCCCCGATCGACATCCTCGATGATGTTGTTGGCAATAACGATGTCCTGGGTGTTCTGGGCGTCGATTCCCCAGGTGCCATCGCGGATCGTGAACCCGTCGACAATCACGTCGGAAAGGATCTCGTCGAACCGTCCGAGCGTGATGATCCCCCTGTCCGTTCCGGCCCCGTCGATGATTGCGCCTTGCCCGAGAAAGGCGATCGGCGAGCCACTGCTCCCAGACGTGGTCAGGTCGAAGGGCGCGTAGGTGCCTGCAGATACCATGAAGGTGTCGCCTGGGTTCGCCGCGTCCGCCGCTGCCTGCAGACCCAAGAATGGATCTCCGGATGTGCCACTCCCCCCGCCTCCGCCTGGCACCACGTAGCGGGTGGCCCCGTTCGTGTCTGGTGTCGGGCGGCGGCGTGTGGAGGCGGTGACTGTTCTGGTCTCCGATCCACCGTCCGGGTCGGTGAGCGTGGCCCGAATCTCATAGCTGGTGCCTGGAAGCAAGAACATGGCCGATGCGCCCCAACTGTCGAGCCCGAGCGGGTCACCGTTGACGATGATGCTCAGATACGCCCGCACCGCAGGCGCCCCCGCATTCCAGTTCGACGCTCCGGTCTGCCGGAACTCAATGCTCATCGTGCTGTCGAGATCGGTATCGCCAGAAACCTCCCATAACACCCCGATGTTTTCGAATGTCGACCGGGTGCCGAGAGAGCCGGGTTGGATCTGATCGCTGGCCGCGGTCGCGACACCCGCCACAAGTACCGCAACCATCCCGAGGACGCCAACTATGAGAATACGCAAACGTGTCATCATCTACTCACTCGTATTCGGCCCCTGACAGGTTCACCTTGAAACGGCGAAAATCTCGTCCGTGCACCCTTCCCAGCCAACCCTGACGGATCAACCAGATGATCGGGGGGTCGCCAGGGGCATCCCTGATACTCGATGAAGGCCTCATCCGCGAGGATGACTCCATGACTGACACCGATACCGATGGCGCCACTACGGTTGCGACGATGACCGAGCCATTGATCCGAACCACAAACCTCACCCAGGACTATGGATCTGTGCTGGCCTTGGATGGGCTCGACATCGAAATCCCGCCCGGCATAACCGGGTTGGTCGGCGCCAATGGCGCAGGCAAGACGACGTTGCTCAAGATCGTGCTCGGGCTGCTCACTCCGACGCTCGGCACCGTATCGGTGCTCGGCTCGCTTGTTTCGGAGAATCCGATCGGGATCCGAGAACGGATCGGGTACATGCCTGAAGACCGCTGCCTCCCCCTTGACCAGACAGCTGCCGATTTCGTGGGCTACGCCGCAGAGTTGGCGGGTATCCCGAGCTCCGAGGCCCGTAGACGCTCATCAGAGACCTTGTACCTGGTCGGACTACACGACGAACGGTTCCGCTACATCGGCGATTTCTCCACCGGCATGCAGCAACGGGTGAAACTGGCCCAGGCGATCGTGCACGACCCAGAGCTGGTGTTACTGGATGAGCCGGCCTCCGGCCTGGATCCCAAAGGCCGAGAACAGATGCTGGACCTGATAACCCGCTTCGGCGAGTTCGGAATAAACGTTGTGATCTCATCCCACATCCTCGAGGACATCGAAGCCACGTGCGAATGGGTGGTGATGCTGGACGGGGGCAAACTCATCCGCTCCGCCCCGCTTGAACCGCCTGCTGAGGGTGACGAAGTGTCGGTTGAGGTCTTTGGTGATCCAGGACCGCTGATCGCTGCCTTGGCCAAGTTGGGGGTGCAAGCCACCGTCGAAGGACCAATCGTACGGGTCACCAGCGACGAAGGCCAGGCATTCGAGTGCGTCAGGGACGCTCTGGCGATATCCGAGAGCTCGGTCCGTAGGCTCGGCGTTTCGCTGTCCAGTCTCGAGGATCTCTTCCTGGAAGAGGCTGGAGGTTGAGATGACCGACCAACCGCGAGCTGTCGAGTCGTCGCCAGATGCAATAATCGTCGACCGCGGCTACCGGAAATATGAAGGTCTGCGAACCGGACCACGTGGCACGATGCTCGCCATCGTCAAGGATGGGTTCCGTCGTGTAACCGGCCTGAGACGCAAGGCCAGACGCAAAGTATTGCCATGGTTCCTGATCATTCTCGCGCTCACGACCATGGTGATTTTGGTGGGAATCCACTGGGCCACATCGAACACCCCAGCTGATCTGGCCAACCTTCCGAAGAACGGAGAGTATTTCGACATCATCTCGGTGATCGCGTTGCTGTTCAGCGCTCTGGCCATTCCAGAGCTGCTGGTGCCTGACCGGTCCCAAGGGACCTTGAACGTCTACTTCTCCAGGCCTTTGACGGTGGATCGATACCTAGCGGCCAAAGCGCTGGCAATAGTCACAGTTTTGATGACGTTCTACCTGGTACCGCAGTTCCTTTTCCACCTCGGACTCGCCGCCGTTTCCAACGAGGGGTTCTTGTCGTACCTCGGAGGCAACCTCGACGTCCTCTGGAAGGTGCCGACGGTAGCTCTCGTATATGTCGCAGTCCACGGGGCGGTGGCTTCGACCATCGCCGCATTTCTCCCAAGAGTCGGAGCGGCGGCCGGCGTATTCCTCGGCTCGATGCTGATCTTCAACCTGATCGCAGCCTTCTTCCAGGGCGCCACCGACTTCCCTGGCGCCAGGTACGCATCCCTGTTCGCCTTTGAACAACACCCGCGGGTCGTCAGAGACTGGATATTCGGTATAGATACCGTCGACTATCTTCCAACGCGGGCCGGATTCGAGCCCGGTGTGTCGTTGGCGATGGCCGCCTTGCTCGTTCTGATCGCGGCGATCGCGGTCCGCTGGCAATACCGGAGGTCCGTGTGAGCGCCGCCAACTCCGCCACACACGTCGAGAACCCAACCGTGACTTCCGATCACCTCTCAAAATGGTACGGCCAGAAGGTGGCGGTCTCAGATGTGAGCTGTTCTTTTGGACCGGGCGTGACCGGACTCCTCGGACCAAATGGGGCCGGCAAGACGACGTTCTTGCGTCTCATGACCGGCCTGGTCGTGCCGTCGCGCGGCTCGGTGGACCTGCTGGGTGTAGATCCGCGTCGTGATCCGAAAGTCTATGCCAAGATCGCCCTGGTTCCCGAGGACGAATCGGTCTACCCACACATGACTGCGTGGCAGTTTGTCCGCTGGAGCGCCGCAATGTCCAAGGTCGATCAGCCAGACAAGGCGGCCGCGGCCGCGATCGCTCAGGTGGATCTGGAAGATGCGGCGATGCGTAGGCTCGAGACTTTCAGCAAGGGAATGCGCCAGCGCGCCAAGGTCGCATCTGCGTTGGTGCATCAACCCGACGTCCTGTTTCTCGACGAACCACTCAATGGGGCCGATCCCCTGCAGCGAGCCAAACTCATCGAGCTGTTCGTGCGTCTCGGACAAGAGGGTCGCACCTTGGTGGTGTCCTCCCACGTTCTTGCCGAAGTGGAACGCATGGCCAGGCGGGTAGTCGCGATGGTGGATGGTCGCCTGGCCGCGGCCGGGTCGATCACGTCGCTGCGCAACGCCATGTCAGATATACCAAGGCGGATACTCGTACAGGCCGACGACCCCCGTCGCCTGGCAGCGGCGCTCGTGGCCAAGCCCTCGACAACGTCGATCTCGATCGAAGGCACAACACTGCACATCGACACGACCGACCCCCTGGAACTTGGATCGCTGGTACCCGCAGTCGCCCATTCAGCGGGCGTTAGGCTCACGAAGGTCGAACCAGAGGATGAGTCGCTGGAATCGGTGTTCCGCTATCTGGTGGATGGCCGATGACCGCATTCGGGCTGATTCTGACTTCGACCACCCGCCGCCTTCTACGTTTCAGAAGGCTGGTTGGCCTGGTGCTGTTGACCGGTCTTCCTGCTCCTGTGCTGTTTTTTGTTTCGTTCGGAACTCCAGATTCGCGCCTGGCGGGACTCTATGACGAGATGATGCTCACCGTTTTCATGGTGCTTGCCCTCCCCGTCACTGCCTTGGTCATCGCCAGCGCAGCCCTCGGCGAGGAACGACGCCTCAGGACCATGCCGTTCTTGGTTCTCAAACCGGTCAGCCGCTGGACGATCGCAGCCGCCGTGACGGCATCGGCAATCGTCGCCACGATCGTGGTTGGCGGTATCGGCGTGGCGGCGACCTGGTTGGTCGGAGCAATCTTGACAGGCAACACCCTCATCGGGCTCCCCGCCATGGCGGCTCTGGCGATCACATCGGCGGGCTACGCGGCGATCTATGTCCCGTTGGGCCTCCTGGTGTCCCGGTCGACATTGGCAGGACTCGCCTACATCTTCATTTGGGAGTTCATCATCACCTCGATCGCCTCTGGGGTGAGTGCCTCGTCTATCTGGCGCATCGGCGCTTCCGCCTATGGAGATGTCAGAACTCTCAGTAGCGATGGCGTCGCAATACTCGACGAGATGCTCTCGACGGTGGCTGTGGGGATCGGAGGCGCCACCGCCAAGGTGATCGTGATGCTGGTGCTGTCCGTGGCCTTTACCGGTCTTCTTCTCAGGCGCCGAGACCTCGCAGACGAGTAGCGGGTCGGCGTCACCCGACACCCCACACCCGCGATTCTTCAGGCCTCTGTGCCGAAGCAACTTGGAAAAGTCGCCGTTCACTCAGCTCGGTGGGTAGACACCCACGTTTTTGGATTCTTCCGTCTGCCAGAAGATGTCTGCGATTGCTTCGATCCTGGTGATCAGGTCCTCGGCCACAGCCGGGTCCATCGACTTTTTTGCGTCACCGGCAGCTTTGATGGCCAGCCAGAACATATTGTGCAGATCAGGGAAGGCCTCTAGATGATGCGGCTTGAAGAAATCCGTCCACAGCACCGAAAGATGGTGCTTGACCAACTCGGCCTGGGTCTCCTTGATCGAAATGCAACGCGCCCTGAATACCTCGTCGTCACTGCCGTGGTACTTCTGGGCCGCTTTGAGAACCGACTCGGCCTCGATTCGCGCCAGGGCCGGATCGTACACGCCGCAAAACAAGTCACAGTGGGCGTGAGCGGTTCGCTTCGGGGCGAAGAATCCCATGATGTTGCCTCCTCAATTGTGGTCGGGTCAGACGATACACTTCCTCTGATCGTGCCGACACCGACCCGCCGTCAAATGGTGAATCTGCGAGCAGCCACAGCCATACTCATATTGGGGTTCACCACCATTCCAACCTATATCCGCCGATTCGAGGTGGCCGAACGGTCGATGTCTCCGAGCTTGGCGCCCGGCGACTACCTGATCTCTGTCATCTCCAAGCAACCAAGGGTTGGCCACATCGTGATCTACCCGTCGCCTGACGATCCTTCGTTCTTCCTGGTCAAGCGGGTGATCGCTCTCGGTGGCAGCCGAGTAACGCTGGATCGGGGAATCGTCACCGTTGACGGAACCATCCGCAGGGAGGCGTGGTCCCACGGCCACGGTGGTGGAGGCGAATGGGAGGTTGGTCGCGACGAGTTGTTTGTCCTCGGCGACGACCGGTCCATCAGCAGAGGTGACTCTGCCACCATCGGTCCGCTGGCAGTAAAAGCCATCGATTCAATCGTTCGTTTCCGATACTGGCCGCCCACCAGGTTCGGTCCGGTCCGAACCTGAGAATTTTCCCCACCGCCGCCTCGAACGGCGTAGTGTCAATGCGATGCAGGAGCTGGTGATTCGAGTCGCCAACCGGCCGGGAATGCTGGCCTCCATATCTGAAGCGATCTCCGAAGCAGGGGTGAACATCGAAGCACTCGCTGCCTTCGGACTCGATGACGAGGGAATGGTAAGACTGCTGGTCGATGATGCGTCATCGGCTCGCCGAGTCTTGGAAGAAGCAGACATTGGTTACGACGAGCGTGAGATCCTCACAACGGTCATCCCACACGCTCCTGGCAGCCTCGCCGCGCTAACCCAACAGCTAGCCGCCAGTTCGATCAACATCGAAGCGATCTACGCGCTCGGCGCAGATCCGGCCGGCATCCACCTGGCATTGGCCGTCGACGATCGCGACGCAGCAGCGGACATTCTCGGGCCGCTGGAAGGGTAACGGCAACGGGCCGGCCTGCACGGGAGGACCTGGACGGCCTTCCGCCTTCCGCTATCCGCCGCTGTCGGCCGTCGATGGAGGTGGCGGGGCGGTCACCGGCTTGCGCTCCTGGCCACCCTCCGTCACACTCTGTCGCCGTGCGACTTCGATTCATCCTCGTCCTCATTGCATTCGCCCTCGTAGCCACCGCTTGCGGCAGCGACTCGGACAACGCCGCCGACACAACGACCTTGGCGACCGCTGCACCAACAACCTCCTCGCCGGTCACCACGACACCGGAAACCACTACGACCCAGATTGCCACCACGACCACGGTGCAGGGACCAGTCTCGCCGCTCAATGGCCTACCCGTGGAAGACGAGGCACTCCTGGCCAGGCAGCTGGTTGCCGTCAAGATCGACAACCATTGGAACGCCAGACCGCAATCGGGCATCGAGCAGGCAGACGCGATGATGGAATTGCTCGTCGAGGCCGGTCTAACCCGTTTCGTCGCCCTCTTCCATACAACCGACAGCGAATTCGTCGGGCCGATGCGTTCAGGTCGACCAACCGATCCCACGCTGATTCGACCCCTGAACGGTGTCATGACCATCTCAGGAGCCCAACCCTGGATCATCAGCAGAATCCTTGCGTTGGACGTGCAGCTCGTCGGCGATCTCGGACGCCCGGTCACGTTCAGAAGCAGCGAGCGGCGAGCTCCCCACAACCTCTACGCAAACACCAACGAAGTGCGAAACG
>CALCCX010000179.1 GCA_937900165.1 uncultured Acidimicrobiia bacterium
ATCCCCGCCCCTGAGCCGACCCATGCACTTGCCGAAACGATACGCGAGGCGGAGGCGTGCAAGGAATCCGGGGAGGAAAAAGTGATCCTCACCGCCCTGTGTGGACACGGTCACTTTGATATGGCTGCCTATGATTCGTACCTCAGCGGCGAGCTGGTCGACTACGACTATCCGGAAGAAAAGATCGCAGCGGCGCTCGCGCAAGTCCCGGTCGTGGCCGGCTGAACGCCCCCTGGATGGCTCCGACGGCGTTGTTCTTCGACATTGGAGGAGTGATTCTGACCAACGGCTGGGATCGATACTCGCGGCGAGCGGTGATCGACGATTTCGGGCTCGATTGGGAGGAATTCAGCGACCGACATGAGTTCGTGGTCGACGGATTCGAAATCGGACGGCTGAGCCTGGACGCATACCTGGAGCGCACGATCTTTTATCGGGATCGAGACTTCAGTCCCGGCGAGTTCTTCGATGCCATGAAAGGTCAATCCAAACCTTTGCCAGGGATGGCCGAACTGCTGACGGATTTGGCGGGCTCAGGCTTGTTGATGGCCACCCTCAACAACGAATCGGCCGACCTCAACGAGTACAGAATCAACAAATTCTCGTTGCGGGAAACCTTCTCGGTGTTCTTGTCTTCGGCCTGGGTAGGTATGAAAAAGCCGGACAAAGACATCTATCAGTTGGCCCTGCGTGTCACCATGCGCCCACCTGGAGAATGTGTGTTCATCGACGACCGCGAACTCAACTTGCAGTGCGCTGCAATGGAGGGGATGCACACGATTCATCATCAGGATGCAAGCCAACTCCGAGCGAGCCTGGCAGAACTCGGCATCGACATATGAGCTACGAAAGGGCACTCAATTGGAACTAGGAATGGTCGGCCTCGGCAAGATGGGTGCCAACATGGCCCAGCGCCTTCACGAGGGAGGGCACCGGGTCGTTGGTTACGACATCTTCGAGGACGCCGTCGCGTCCTTCCGAGAACGAGGAATGGAAGCCTCTTTGACCATCGACGAGCTCGTCGCGACCCTGCCTGCGCCTCGAACCATTTGGGTGATGGTTCCTGCCGGGGATCCGGTTGACACCACGATCGCGGCACTGATCCCGCACCTCGAAGCCGGAGACACGATTGTGGATGGCGGAAACTCAAACTACAAGGACACCCTCAGGCGGGCTTCCAGTCTCTCGGATGCGGGCCTGCACTTTGTAGACGTCGGTACCTCTGGCGGTATCTGGGGCCTCACCGAGGGATATTCGATGATGATCGGCGGCGAGGAAGAGGTGGTTGAGCGCCTGACACCGTTCTTCGAGACTTTGGCACCGAGCGTCGACACCGGTTGGGGTCGGATGGGAGCCAACGGATCGGGCCACTACGTGAAGATGATCCATAACGGGGTCGAGTACGGCCTGATGCAGGCGTACGCAGAAGGTTTCGCGATCCTGAACGAAAAGAAGGAATTCGAACTCGATCTTCATCAGGTCGCCCAAACGTGGCAGGTCGGGTCGGTGGTGCGTTCGTGGTTGCTCGATCTGATCGCGGAGGCCCTTGGAGAAAATCCTGACCTGGAAGGTATCGCCCCGTTCGTCCCGGACAGCGGAGAGGGGAGATGGACGGTCTTTGAGGCAATCGACCTGAATGTGTCCGCGCCGATCATCACTCAATCCCTTTTCAGGCGGATCAGCTCCCGTGACGACTACGAATATGCCGATCGGTTGCTTTCGGCCATGAGGAACAAATTCGGCGGCCATGCGATGCTCGGCAAGGCCGAGTGATGACCGACGGCCATCTGGTCGTCCTGTTCGGCGCGACGGGCGACCTGTACAGACGCAAGCTGCTTCCCGCGCTTCGCCAACTTCTGACCGCATACGGGTTGGAAAGCCAGTGTTCGATTCTCGGCGTCGCCACCTCGGATATCTCAGAGGACGAGTTCAGGTCCATATCGAAGGAATCGCTGGCCATTGCTGGAATGGCAACGAGCGAGGACGAAGAGTGGTGCGACCGAGTGCTCAACTATCAGATGATCGGCCGAGACCCTTCTTCTTACCAAGAGCTTGCCAGTCGCATCGAGGAGCTGGACACAAGCCGCAATGTTGGTGGCAACCGGATCTTCTACTTGGCTCTGCCACCTTCGGCTTTCGGTCCGGTCATCACGTCTCTGGGACAGGTCGGGTTGGCCTCATCCAGTGGATGGACCAGGTTGGTCATCGAAAAGCCATTCGGACATGACCTCGCGAGCGCCCAAGAGCTCAACGAGGTCGTCCACGCCCATTTCGATGAGACCCAGATCTATCGAATCGACCACTACCTCGGAAAACAAACGGTGCAGAACCTGCTCGTGCTTCGGTTCGCGAACGCCATCTTCGAGTCATCGTGGAATCGTGATCGAGTCGACAACGTCCAGATCACTGTTGCCGAGGACCTCGGGATCGGGACGAGGGCCGGCTACTACGAACAAGCCGGCGCGATGCGTGACATGGTCCAGAACCATCTCACCCAGGTCATGGCTCTCATCGCCATGGAGCCACCGGCCCGGTTCGAGGCAGAGGCCATTCGAAACGAGAAAGTCAAAGTGCTGCGGTCGATGCGGATACCCAAACTCGAGGACGTCGTGTACGGGCAATACGACGCCGGCACGGTCAACGGGGAGCGGGTGGTCGGATACCTGGACAGATCGGAAGAGCGTCGTGTAGGGAAAGAGTGTAGATCTCGGTGGTCGCCGTATCCTTAAAAAAAAAAACAAAGTCAACCCCCCCCCCCCCCCGTGCATGCCTCC
>CALCCX010000180.1 GCA_937900165.1 uncultured Acidimicrobiia bacterium
AGAGAGAGTTGATGCAGTCGCGTGTGAAATTTATTTTATTTCAATTTTTCTTTTTTTTTTTAATGATACGGCGACCACCGAGATCTACACTCTTTCCCTACACGACGCTCTTCCGATCTGTCATGACTGGTTCGGCGAAGGTCAAGGCCGTCTCAGAGCTGGAGAGGCGTCGGACTTTCGAACCTGACTGGCCGGCAACCATGATTTTCGAATGCAATAGCCCCGCCATTTTCGTGGACCAGGCCGCCGCGATCGGCTTCGAAATCGAAGGCGACAACGGAGGCGACAACGGAGGCGACAGCTCTGACCATGATGATCAGGAAACAGTCTATTGAGCTCGTATCAAGGCGCTTCCAACCCGATCGCCTGCAATCGATCTTCGACGATCCGCTCGCTATCGATCAGGTGCAGGTTTGGTGAACAGCATGCTGGCCGGGCCATGCGACCGGGCGTGATCGTGTCTGGCCGCGCCGCCCCCTAGCCTTGGTGCATGACTGATCGACCGATTGCTGCAGGACCTCGGGGGTTTGTCGACTCTGGCGGTGAGCAGATCTATTTCGAGTCGTATGGGTCTGGCGAGACGGTGCTGCTCAGCCACGGGATGGGTGGCAACCATGTCGTCTGGTATCAGCAAGTGGCTGAGCTCGCCTCCAACTTTCGGGTTGTCACCTGGGATCAGCGCGGTTTCGGGCGATCGACCAGGCGCACCGACGAAGTGGGGCCCGGCCCGGCGGTTGACGACCTCGCCCGCATCCTCGACCACCTCGAGATCGATCAGGCGCACATCGTCGGACAATCGATGGGCGGATGGGCCGCCCTCGGGTTCGCGCTCGAGCATCCCGAACGGGCTACTTCACTGGTGCTCGCCGACACGATCGGGGGAATCTACACGCCTTCGATCCGGCAGAGCTTCATCGACTACGGACAGTTGATGGCGTCGGGTCCCCGCCCAGACGAGATGCCACTCGGACAACATCCGGCCGTCGGTCCACAACTCGCAGTCGAGGACCTGGCCAAGTCATTCCTCTACGGCCAGATCGGAGGTAGCGGACCCCAGGTCGACCCGGCCACCATATTCTCGCTGTTGTTGGCTACCGACCACACGGACCGGCTCGAAGCTCTCAGAACACAGACCCTGTTCATCGTCGGCGAGAACGATCCCATTTTCTCGCCGACCCTCATCGCCGAAGCCACCTCGCTGGTGGCGAACAGCGAGATCGTGGTGATACCCGACACCGGCCACTCACCATATTTCGAGAGCCCCGAACTCTGGAACGACGCGCTCTCCGAGTTTCTGCAACGATCCGGCTGACAAGGAGGCGACGAATCGCAACCAAGCAGCTCATCCCAGGCCTGCACCAGATCAAGCTCGGGCCGGTGAACGTATATCTGATCGACGAAGGCGACGCCGGATTGACCCTGGTGGACGTCGGGTTCGAAAAGAACGCCGCCAAGATCACCGAAGCCATCCGGGGAATCGGACGCGAGCCCAGCGACCTCACCAACATCCTCATCACCCACGCCCATCCCGATCACCTCGGCAGTGCCGCCCACTTCGAATCGGATACCACGCCCGCCACGATGCACGCGATCGACGCCGAGATAGCGAGGGCAGGCAAGATCGAACAGACGATGTCGCCAGGTCCCGGCCTGCTGAACAGCATTCTCTTCCGCATCCTCATCGGCTCGAAACCCGCCACCTTCCCTCCTGTCGCGGCAAAGATCAGCGTGCAGGACGGTGACACCCTCGACATCGCCGGCGGAATCGAGGTCGTGCACACTCCCGGCCACACCGGCGGTCACGTTTCGTTCTTGTGGAAGCGGGACGGCGGCATCCTCTTCGCCGGCGACGTCGCGTCCAACATGACGGGTTTCAACTACAGCCTCGGCTACGACGATTTGGCCACCGCCGAGAACAGCCTCGCCAGGCTGGGCCGGCTCGACTTCGACACCGCCGTCTTCGGCCACGGCAACCCCATCATGGAAAATGCCGCCAAGAGGTTCGCCAAGAAGTGGCCGTCCCCGGAGTAGCGAAGGGAGAAGGCCTTGCTGAGCGTTGACCGCCTCGTCCGAGACCTCCATCTGCTTGGGGTTACAGGCGGAGATGTCGTCATGGTGCATGCTTCTCTCAGGGCACTTGGACCGGTCGAGGGTGGTGCCGTTGGGGTGATCGCCGCGCTCGACGAGGCCGTCGGATCCCAAGGCGGCGTTTTGATGGTGCTCGGAGCACACGACGACTGGGCGTGGGTCAATGACCACCCGGAATCCGAACGCGCCGAACTACTCGCCGACGCCGTCCCGTTCGAAGCCTCGACAACACCGGCCAATCGGGACGTCGGCACGCTGGCCGAAGTATTTCGCCGCCAACCGGGCACCCTGGTGAACAACCACCCAGAAGGACGTTTCGCGGCGAGGGGCAAGCTGGCAGTACCGCTGATCGCCGATCCTCCATGGGATGACTACTACGGTCCCGGTTCTCCGCTGGAGCGGCTGGTCAACGACAACGGCAAGGTTCTCCGTCTCGGTGCCGACCCGGACGCCGTCACTCTCACCCATTACGCCGAGTATCTGGCCACTGTCCCGAACAAACGTCGAGTAGTCCGTCACCGCCTTGTCCTCGACGATGGCAAAGATGGCGCCACCATCAGACGAGTCGAATGCCTCGATGACAGCGAAGGAATCGTCGACCACGCCGGGGAGGACTATTTCTCCGACATCCTCGGCGCCTTTCTCGACGGGGGCAGCTCGACCGCAGGTCTGGTCGGACGAGCACAGGCGGAGCTGTTCGAGGCTGCCACCTTCACCCACTTCGCTCATTTCTGGATGAACCGTCACCTCGTTGCTCGACCGGACAAGTGACCGGGCGAGGGCGCCTTCTCGGGTTGGCCGTCCCGAACGCTTCTCCTACAAGCTGCTGTCGAGGCCGAGCAGTTGCTTGGTGACCCTGGTGGTGGAGTTTGCGTCTGGGGCGTATCCGTCTGCGCCCACCTGGTCGGCGTACTCCTGATCGACAGGGGCACCGCCGATCAGGATCTTGATTCCGTCCCGGAGCAGATCGGAAGAGCACACGTCTGAACTCCAGTCACACTGATATAACTCGTATGCCGTCTTCTGCTTGAAAAAAAAAACAATAAATAAAATAAAACCAAAACCGCAAAAAATTATCGCTTC
>CALCCX010000181.1 GCA_937900165.1 uncultured Acidimicrobiia bacterium
GAGATCTGGTGTCGGAGAGAGGACTCGAACCTCCACGCCCTTTTAGGGCACTAGGCCCTCAACCTAGCGCGTCTACCAATTCCGCCACTCCGACGAGGCGTCGGCAGTATACCGAACCCGGCCACGCCGAGACCTGGTGCTGCACTCGGATCAGCGCCGATCCCACCAGGTTGCGGCGGTGGCGGTGATACCGCCCTCAGGGGTGGCGTGGACGAAGCCGCCCACCACGGAAGGTCGCGAGGCGCCAACGTTCAGGTCGGCGAACAGTGGAATGAGGACCACCTGGTCGGCGAGGATGCGCTCAATCCGGGTGACCCGCTCCCTCAGATCGTCATAGCTCAGCACCGCGTCCAGGCCGTTGACCAGATCCCGGAACTCTGCCTCCGCTTCGGAGAGGTCATCACCGACTGCGAACTGGCTGAAGTTGTTGCCATCTGGAGCAAGCGTTGCGTAGCGATCGACCAGATCGGACGCGGCACCGACCGGCCCGAGGGTGGCGGTCCAGTTCCACTCGGCAAGCTCGAACCGGCCGGGGATGACTTTTTCTTCAAAGAATCGCCCAAGCTCTTCCAGCTCAACCTCGATCCGCACGCCTACCTGGTCAAGTCGCTCCACCAGGTGGGCTGCGCTGGCCGCCCGTTGCTCGTCCCCCGCGCTGGTGACGAACGCAATCACCGCCCCCTCACAACAAGCTTCCAGTTCGTGGGCCTCGTCGTAGATGGACCACGCCCCGGTGTCCGCTGAGGGCCAAGAGAAAGCGATCATCGAATCGACCGATTTTGCATACCGCCCTAACGCCAGTTCAGCGAGAGCTGTGCGATCGATGCGCCTGGCCACCTCCTGGCGCAACTCCAAAGAATCGATGACGGAGTCTGGGTTCTCATCGAACCTCCCTTCACCGAACTGAAACGACAACTGTTCCCATTTCGGGCCGTAGCGGACATCCACGTCGAGATCCGGTTCGTCATCGATCTGCTCGATGAGGCGACGATCTTGGAGCGTTCCGGCGATGTCAACGTCTCCCGCAACAAGGGCGTCGGTCGCCTCCGAATCAGAGCGAAGAAATCGTATGGTCAGCGCATCCAAGAACGGAAGCGGGTTGCCATCCTCATCTGTGATACCCGCGGCGGGGTTGGCAGCAAATACGACATCGTCTCCGCTTCGCCTGACAAAACGAAACGGGCCTGCTGAAAGCCACAACTCATCGTTCCATTCCGACGCGAACCCGCCTACCTCGACCTGATGCGCCGGCAGGAGGATGTCGAACAGTTCGACAAATCCAAGCGACGGGCGTCCGACTGTGAACGAGACCGAGGCGCCCTCACCCAAGACAGAGCCTTCGACGATGCTGGCGTACCTGGCGAACACCGACGGGTTGATGTTGGCTGCACTTGTCGCCACCTCATAGGTCCTGAGGAAGTCATCGAAAGTCAGGGAAACCCCGTCTTCCCACACCGCGTCTTGTCTGATCTCGTACCGAACCGTCATGGTGCCGTCCTGATTGATGGTCAGCCCACCATTGCCAAGGGTCGGAGTCTCGACGACTACGCCGGGCCGAGGCTCCAACGTCTGGGGGTCCAGCTGCATCGCGGATGCCCAGACGAGAGAGCGGAAAGCCTGCACCGCATCATCGTTGCCTTCTGCGACGAAAGGGTTCAGGGAATCAGGGGTTCCTACCACACCGACCGTAACCGAGCCCCCATAGGTCGGGTCCTCGATCGGGGTCGATGCGTCAGGCGGCTGGATCGCAGGAGTGGCCAGGGTCGTCGGCCCAAGGGTTACAGGAGAACTCGGCTCCGGGTCGCGACGTTCGATTCGAGAGTCTTGCCCACTGGCCACGTCGACCTCGTCCTGGTCGCCTGGCACGTCGTCAGAGTCGCCGGCAAAACGAATACCGGAGGCGAACGCCAAGAGTAGAACGATGGCCACGAATCCACCCACCAGCGGGAGTCTGCGAGTGAGCCTGCGGAACAGATCTGGGTCATCGGCTTTGGGCACCCGGGAAGGCTACTGCCCGATGAACAGCACCAAGAGGATCGTCGAGATCGGAAGAGCGTCGTGTAGGGAAAGAGTGTAGATCTCGGTGGTCGCCGTATCATTAAAAAAAAAAAAAAAAAATAGAAGACAAAAACATA
>CALCCX010000182.1 GCA_937900165.1 uncultured Acidimicrobiia bacterium
GCGACGAAGCCGCATGCCAAACAGCAGCAACTCGTCCGGGGGTCTCGCCTGACTGCTCGATCAGTTCCTCAAAGCCCTGCGCCATGCCGAGCATCCCCAGCGCATCGGAGGCTCCTTCGGGGATGACCCACGGAGTTGCACCCTCCTCCGCCAATTCCGCTGCTGCCGAAGACATGACTGAGTCTCTTCGCAGGTATTCATGTGGTGTCAAGTATCGGATCTCGGCGCCGGCGAGTTCGTCCAGCCGATGATTGGCGACCGATTGAGCCGGTGGACGCCCGTCGGCACTGCGTAGAAACAGAACCGTCCGCAAACCGAGCCTGGCCGCCGCCAAGGCCGTTGTTCGGCAATGATTCGACTGGACGGCGCCGCAAGTGAGCAGAGTATCGGCTCCAGCCTCCAGAGCCGCTCCGAGGTGAAATTCGAGCTTTCGGACTTTGTTGCCGGTCAACCCGAACCCAGTCAGGTCGTCTCGTTTGACCCAGACATGGGGTCCACCGAACAATTCTGTCAGACGCGGATACTCGATCAATGGGGTTGGGAGTCTGGCCAATTCGACCCGGGCAGGTTGTTGCATCCGCGCATGATGCCACCCGAACGCCCGGTACGTGGACCTGCCTACCATCTCCACCATGCTTTACCTCAATGCGCCGGAAGATTTGGCGGCCGAACTGCCTGGTGAACCGGGGTTTCGAGTGAACCAGCTCCATGAATGGCTCTATGACCATCCGACCGAATCAACCGAGCTATGGAGCAATTTCCCCAAGACGCTGAGGGACCGCCTCAGCTCACGCCTGTGGCCATTCACTGTTGAGATCGAGCAGACCGCTGACCGGGGATCGACTGTGAAGTGGCTCTTCAGGGCACCGGACGGAATTTCGATCGAAACGGTCCTGATGGGCTATCCCAACCGCGTCACCCTATGTGTCTCCAGTCAGGCGGGCTGCGCGATGGCGTGCACCTTTTGCGCCACAGGACAGTTCGGTTTCGACCGCCACTTGGAGCCAGGAGAGATAGTCGCACAGGTTGCCTTCGCCAACGCCTTCATCAGGGCCGGGCGACTTTGCGGCGTTCCCCCGGCAGAGGAAGGAGGACCGTCGCGAGTCACCAACGTCGTTTTCATGGGTATGGGCGAGCCTCTGGCCAACTACCGGCGGGTCAGGGAATCATTGCGTCGGATGAATGAGGTGATGGGAATCGGCGCCAGGTCGATCGTCATTTCGACTGTTGGGGTCGTGCCCGGAATCCGCCAATTGGCCGAAGAACCTTGGCAGGTTGGTTTGGCCATCAGTTTGCACGCAGCTGACGATGAGCTCAGATCAAAACTCGTTCCTCTGAACGAGCGCTACCCGCTGGCCGAGGTCGAAGCGGCGGCCGCCTACTACTTCGAGAAAAAGGGGAGAAGGGTATCGATCGAGTGGACGATGATGAACGGAGTGAACGACACGCCAGACCAGGCCGGCAGGCTGGCCGAAATCGCTCTGCGTCTCCGGGCCCACGTAAATTTGATAAACCTCAACCCTACGCCGCTGTCCGCAGACCGCCCAAGCGACAACCGAACCCTCCGCCGGTTCAAGAGCACCCTCGAACATCGGGGAGTGACGGCGACCCTGCGACAAACGCGAGGCCAAACGATCGACGCAGCATGCGGGCAACTCCGAGTCCGCGCCGCGAACTAACGATGGCTACGGTGAGATTGCCGTCAGGTTGGCAACGGTTGGGTCCGCAATGTGACTGGCCGACGGGCTCCAGCTCAAAATGATCTGCCGGACCGAAGCGGCCATGACCAAGCCATCCACCGGCGTGGCGGGCTGGGCCGGCAACTTGTGCGAATAGGTCGGAAGAGCGTCGTGGAGGGAAAGAGGGTAGATCTCGGTGGTCGCCGTATCCTTCAAAAAAAAAAAATACAGAACATACTCATAC
>CALCCX010000183.1 GCA_937900165.1 uncultured Acidimicrobiia bacterium
CCCAGCCCACCACCCAAAACACCGCAACACCCGAACCCAGAAACACGGAACCACCAAACATCACGCTTCCACACGAACAACCAGGCATCGACCCGAACCAAAAGCCGATTGTTCAACAGCGTCCTAGTGGTGCGTCTGCCAGATACAGTGGTGGTCTCTCCGGCCCAGGACGCCCCTGGCAGCGTCCTCCTCCTCACCGAACCTACTGGTGCGACTGCGTCGGAAGTCCTTGCCAGATGACGCCCTGGACTTGGAGACACCGCGCACCTATTTGCCAGACACACCACTAGGCCGGCCATCGGGGCCTCGATCCCGACAAGCGCACGGAGTGCTCGGGATCTCCTGGCGCTGACTGGCCCGGTCAGTGCAACCACTTCTCTCGGTTGGTGGTCATCGAGAGTGCACGGCCCCGAGAGCCGGTAGTCAACTGTTCAACTGCCAGGATCGCGAGCGGAGCCGGCGTGGTCGTGCTCGTCGTTGTGGGTGCCGTCTGCCTGGCTGACGGTGATTGTGTCCGAGCCAGCGACCAGTTCGCCATCGAGCATGAAATCGCTGTGAGTGTTGCGCTGAGCCGAACCTCGATTTCTACATCGCCCGGCGGCAACGCCGGGATGTGATACGCGGTCGTATACATACGCGCCAGCCGTTCACCGTCGACATAGATATGAACCCGGCGATGCGGGCCGTCATCTCGATCCCGAAGCCACAGGCTTTGTGAGATAGACTCGGATTTTGGGGAGGTGCGCCAGTGGATGGCGGAAAGCGGACTGAACTCGCCAGAAGAGCTCTCTCGGGCTTCGTGAGTGGGCCCGATGCGCCGACAAAGGCAACAAATCTTGCCCTGAAGAAGGTCGAGGCGTCGCAGTCAGTCATCCTCGTTGAAGGGATCAGCGATCAGATCGCCATCGAGGCACTTGCTACTCGCCGAGGGAGGGATCTCGATGGTGAAGGGATCGCCGTTCTCCCAGTTGGGGGAGCTCAAGCGGTCATGCGATACATGCGAAAGTTTGGACCGGTCGGGGAGCATCTGAACCTGGCCGGCTTTTGCGATGCGGACGCAGCCCAAACGTTTCGTCGGGGGTTGAGCAAGGCCGGTGTCGGCAATCCGCAGACCACGTCCGACATGGCGGGATTGGGATTTCATGTTTGTGTCGAAGATCTCGAGGACGAACTAATTCGTGCGGTTGGAACGGATCGGGTCGAGGCGGTTGTCGACTCTCAAGGCGAATTGGGGGCCTTCCGAACGTTCCAGAAACAACCCGAATGGCGGGGGCGGCCCACCGGCGGCCAGCTACATCGTTTCTTTGGTAGCAAGGCGCGGCGCAACCTTCGGTACGCTCGTCTTCTGGTCGGGGCCGTAGAACTCGCTCGTGTCCCCCGTCCTCTGGACGCGGTTCTCGCTCACGTCTAACGGCCCTGATGGCGTTCTGTGTGGCCTAGTCGGATGACCCGAGACCGAGGATGTTTCCTTCTGAGTCTTGAACCAGGCTGTCTTCTCGCCGTCAGGGAAGACCAGGGCTCCGTTGTCTCAATAGGGCTGGATGATCGGCGGTGGTTTCGCCTTCATGGTTGGCGGTCATTTGTGCTGCGGGGTGACCTCGAGAGGGCTAACCGTGCGCCCGGGGCCAGAAGCGAGGGCGCTCGCCAATCCACATGTACGCCCCCTCGAGATCGGCCGGCGGCAAACCGCAGAGTTCGTCGTCGAACCTGATGGTTACCGCGATAACGGCATGCTTGCGACGTGGGCCAAGCGCGGTCTCCGTTTCGAT
>CALCCX010000184.1 GCA_937900165.1 uncultured Acidimicrobiia bacterium
TTATTGTTTTTTTTTTTTTTCAAGCAGAAGACGGCATACGAGATATATCAGTGTGACTGGAGTTCAGACGTGTGCTCTTCCGATCTCCACAGCCACAGCCAATTGTGTTGGTGGTAGGTCGGCGCGCAACTGTGACCGTCGCGACGGAGGGCCAAGCCCGACTTCGTCGGGGTTACATCTTCCTCCCCTGAGGCGATCCCACAGAGAGAACGGCCCAAACCACACCCGAGAGTTCGCGAAGCAAACTCTGTTAGTGAGCGCAGCGAACAGCGCGGAGGGGCCGTTCCCAACATGAGAACCTTCCCCGAGTCGCACGCACCCGTCGCACGTACTCATGGGAGTTCGCCGCCCCCGTTGACGCGTTTCAGGCCAGGACATCGCCCTTGCCGATAACCACTATGCCGCTCGCCGAGACGGTGAATCGGTCGCTGTCGGCTTCGGGATCCAGTCCGATTTCGAAGCCTTCTGGGATGTCGACGTTCTTGTCGATGATCGCTCCGTGAATCCGGGCCCCTCTACCGATATCGACTCCGTCGAATATGACAGAGTCGCTGACTTCGGCATACGAGTTGACCCGCACCCGCGGCGAGACGACAGATCTGCGCACGGATCCACCTGAAATAACCACCCCGTTGGCGATAACGCTGTCTATTGCCTGGCCTCGTCTTCCGTCAGTGTCATGGACGAACTTGGTCGGGGGCTCAGACGCGCTCCAGGTGAATATTGGCCATTGGCGATTGTAGAAGTTGAAGACCGGATCGAATGCTACGAGGTCCATCGAGGCCTCGTAGTAGGCATCTATGGTTCCGACGTCGCGCCAATAGCCCTGTTCCTGCTCGTCCTGGCCCGGTACCTCGTTGGTCGCGAAGTCGTAGACAAACGCTTTGCCCTGATCGACCAGCGCGGGAATGATGTTGGCACCCATGTCGTGTTTCGAGCCCTGCGATCCCGAATCGTCCTGAACCGAGGTCTCGAGCACATCTGCGGCGAAGATGTAATTTCCCATCGAGGCCAGTGCCAAATCCGGATTGCCCGGCATGGCAGGCGGATCCGCCGGTTTCTCCAAGAAACCGGCAATCCGCCCGTCAGCGCCGGCATCGATCACGCCAAAATCGTGGGCCTCGCCGATTGGAATAGGGATCGCAGCGACGGTGACCCCGGCCTCGTGCTCCAGATGAAAGTCGAGCATCTGGCGTGGATCCATGCGGTAGATGTGATCCGCTCCGAAGACGATCACGTGGTCGGGCTCTTCATCGCTCAAAAGGTTGAGGTTTTGGAACACGGCGTCTGCCGAACCCTCGTACCAATGCGGTCCTCTGCGCATCTGGGCGGGAACCGGCGCGACATAACTACCCAGTAGAGGCGACAGTCGCCAGGTCTGGGCCAGGTGCCGGTCGAGACTGTGGGACTTGTACTGGGTGAGGACGACTATGCGCCGGAAGTGCGCATTGACCAGGTTGGAGATCACGAAATCGATCAGGCGGTAGTGGCCCCCAAACGGCACGGCAGGTTTGGCTCGATCCCTCGTGAGCGGAAAGAGGCGCTTGCCCTCACCGCCGGCGAGGACCATCGACAAGACATGCGGACGTGAACCAGCCATGGACAAACCATAGAGGGGTGGGCGGGTCCAGCGAGGAGCCGACGGGTCTTTGGTGACGCTCGGTGCTAGCGTCGGCTTGGTGCGTGCTTTTACTCTGCGCCGGGCCGTGGCCCTGGTAGTCATCCTCGCCGCGTGTGGGGGATCAGCCGTGCCCTTGGCTCTCGGTGAAGATCTGCCGCCGACTTCGCCAGAAGAGATCCAAACCCTCATCGCCCAAACCGACACCCCGGTCATTATCAACGTCTGGGCATCCTGGTGTATCCCGTGCAGATCAGAAGCCCCACTGCTGGTAGCCGCCTATGAGTCTCTCGGCGATCAAATACGGTTCGTCGGCGTGGATATCTCAGATACACAGCGTGCAGCCCTCGAGTTTCTGGCCGAATTTGGGATCGAGTACGAAAACTATTTCGACCCGAACCGCACCGTGCCCGCCTCACTTGGCCGGGCAGGTGTTCCGCTGACGTTCTTCTTCAAAACAAACGGCGAGTTGAGTTACGTGCATCCTGGCGTGATCGACGAACGCACCCTTGCACTCCGCATCGACGAACTGCTGGAGGGCTAGTTGGAGTTCACCCTGTTGTGGGCCGTCTTGGTGGGCGTCGTTCCGCTACTGGCGGTACTGCGGTTGGCACCGTTGCCGGACGCCCGGAAAGATCTCGGCGACATCGTTCTCACTGCAGCGATGATCGGACTCCTGGTCGGAAGACTCGCCGCGACCGTCGCCAGCGGGGTCAACCCAATCCAGCGGCCGGGTGACATCATCATCGTCCGATCGGGAGTCGCCACTGGCTGGGCGACGGTGGCAGCTCTCGCCTGGGCGGTCTGGGCATCCAGGCCCCTTTGGCGGCGTGCCCTGGACAATGCGGGTCCCGCGGCCCTCATCGGACTCGCCGGCTGGCATTCCGGCTGCCTGCTGAGGGACGCCTGCCTCGGCCCCAAGACCGACCTTCCGTGGGCAATGCGCCTGGATGGCTCGGTGGTTGGGCGCCACCCCACGGAGTTGTACGCGGCTGCCTTGTTGGTGGCCATTGGCGGCCTACTTTGGTTCCTGGTCAAGAGCCGACCTCATTTGGCCGGAACCGGATTGCCGGCTGGATTGGCACTGGCCGCAGCGGGGGCCACCCGCTTGATCACCGAACCTCTCCGCCCCGCTCTCGGTGACGGCCCGATTGGCTGGTACGCCCTCGCGATCGTGGCCGGCCTGGTCTATGCGGCCACACTGACAATCCGCCCGCTGACTTCTGAGGCCGATGCAGGCTGAAAGGCCGGCGAACGGTTGTATCACCTTCCACTTCTACAATCGAGTTCGTGCCACGCCCTAGCCCAGTAGAACTCGAGCGCGTCTCCGTCCGAAGGGGTGGCTCCCTGATCCTCAGAGATCTCGATCTCGTGGTGGAACCGGCCGAAGTCGTGGCGGTGCGTGGACAGAACGGGTCTGGCAAGACAACGCTGCTCCGGCTGATCTCCACGCTGCTGGCTCCCACCAGCGGCAAGGCACACATCCTTGGGGTTGATGCTGCCGACCGCCAGGCCGTTCTCGGGTACAGGCACCGCATCGGTTTGATCGGCCATGATCCTGCGCTGTGGCCAGAACTCACGCTCGAGGAAAATATCTCGGTACTCCCCAACCTCCGCCGTCTCGGTCGCCCGGCCCTGGATGAGGCAATGGGTTCGGTCGGATTGGCCGGAGCGAGGCGAAGACGAGCGGATCGTTCTTCCCTCGGCATGAAGCGGAGGGTCGAGTTCGCCCGTATCCGACTCGATCTCCCAGACCTCCTACTCCTCGATGAAGCCCATGCCGGTTTGGATGCCGGAGCCGCGGCCCTCGTGGAAGACACCGCCCTCCTGGTACAGGCCAGAGGCGGCAGTGTCATCGTCGTCGCGCATGATGTCACGAGGATGCAAAGCGTCTTGAGCCGCACCCTCAACCTGGTCGACGGACGCCTCGAGCCGGCCCCATGAGCGGTCTCCTGAGAGGCGCAGGCACCGTTATCCGCAAGGATCTGCTGGCCGAAGGCAGAGCAGGCGAGGTTCTGAGGGTGACCATCCCATTCGGAGCCTTGGCCCTGTTGCTCTTCCCGCTCTCCATCAATACCAACTTCGCCGTCTTGCGTCAGATCGGCCCGGGGATTTATTGGGCGATCGTGCTGTTGTTCGGGATTCTCGTCACTTTGCGGGCGACTGCAGCAGACTCGCCCCAATGCAGGGACCTCTTGCTGCTGAGTGGTGTCCAGCCGGCGTCGATCTTCCTGGGACGTACCGCAGCCGGCTCCGTGCTATTGCTCTTGTTCGAGTTGGTTCTGGCGCCAGTGATGGTTGTGTTCTACAGCCCAGATGGGATAGCCGGTTGGCCTTGGCTCTTCGTCCTGGCGGCCCTGGTCGCCGTCGGTCTATCAACGCTTGGGACATTGGCGGCAACGCTATCGATCGGTTTGAGAACTCGATCGGCAATCGCACCGCTGCTGGTCGCACCGCTCGCCGCACCGATCCTGCTGGCCGCTACCGAGACAACGGATTTACTGGGTAGCGGCCAAGGTATCATCCGCTGGATACTTCTGTTGGTCGCAATGGACCTGGCCCTCATCATCGCCGGCATTCTGGTGGCGGCCGTGCTCACTCGTTTCTACGATCTTGAGTCGCGCGTGATGAGCCATGACGAAAGCCTGCACACCTTTTATTCGTGGGAGTATTCAGAAGGACGCGGCTATCAGCACACGCCGCTGATGCATGGTCCGCTCCAGTTCCATCTGGTGGCGCTTTCCTACTTCCTGTTCGGGGATTCGGATGCCACGGCCCGAATTCCGGTCGCACTGGCCGGCGTGGCCGCCATCGCCCTGGTGTGGGTCTTCCGCCGTTGGTTGGGTAAGACGGGCGCGATGGTCACCGCGGGGCTTTTGCTGATCTCGCCCTTCATGCTCTATTACAGTCGTTACGTGCGCAATGATGCCTACGTTGTGCTACTGGGTCTACTCATGTTCTGGGCGGTATTTCGATACTTTGAAACGCGAGAGACCCGCTGGCTGTATCTCCTGTCCATCGCGCTGGCCCTGCATTTTGCTACGAAGGAGACCTCTTTCCTCTATACCGCCCAGCTGTTGGTGTTTCTGGCGGGGCTATTCGCCTGGCGCCTCTATGACGAGCAATGGCGCAGCGAGGGACTGCGCAGGCTTTTCCTTGCCGGCGTGCC
>CALCCX010000185.1 GCA_937900165.1 uncultured Acidimicrobiia bacterium
CAGGAAGGCAACTTCTACTTCCTGGAGATGAACACCAGGCTCCAGGTCGAGCACACCGTCACCGAGATGACCACCGGAATCGATCTCGTGGCCGAACAACTCGCGGTCGCGGCGGGTGATCCACTGTCGTTCGATTCCGTCTCAATCAACGGGCACGCAATAGAACTCAGGATCAATGCCGAGAACCCTGCCAAAGGATTCTTGCCGAACCCTGGGACCGTCACCGCCTACCGGGAGCCGTCCGGATTCGGGGTCAGGGTCGACTCTTGGATGCAGCCGGGCGCCACGATCAGCCAGTACTACGACAACCTGATCGCCAAGCTGGTGGTGTGGGGAAGAGATCGACCTGAAGCGATCAGAAGAGCAAGACGAGCCATAGACGAATACCAGATCGTCGGGGTGGCCACAACGATTCCCGCCCACCGAGCCGTGCTGGAGCACCAGACGTTTCTGGCCGGCGAACACCACACCCGATTCATGGAGGAAGACGTCGTTCTGGGTGATGTCACGTTCGATTCCGGACAGACCCTGCCAACCGACGAGGCATTGACCCGCCGCGACATGACTGTTGAGGTAGGAGGAAAACGCTTCGAGGTGACGTACTGGACTCCAGAGAGTGCGCCGAGCGGCAAGACGACGCCAGGCCGCAAACCACCCAAACGAACCAGCTCAGCGTCTGTCGCTTCTGGAGAGCCGGGGTTGATCACGGCCCCAATGCAAGGCACGATCGTCAAGGTGCCAGTGAAAGCCGGAGAGTCGGTGAACGCTGACGAGACGATCTGCATCCTCGAGGCCATGAAGATGGAAAACGAGGTCAAAACGCCGATTGCCGGCGAGCTGGTCGATCTTCGAGTTCAGCCAGGCGACGCCGTGTCGCCGGGAGCGGTCCTCGCAATCGTGCGGTAGCCCTCTACTCGCCCGCGTCACTCACGCTTTCTGACAGGCTCGGATGCACCATCAGCGTATCCACCAGAACATCCACCTTGACCTGGGCCTGAGTAGCCAGAGCCAGGACGCCGATCAGCTCGCTGGCCCGATGGCCCACGATGGTGCCTCCCAGAACGACTCTGGTCGCCGGATCCGACATGACCTTTACAAAGCCGGTCGTGTCGCCGTGAATCACACTGCGAGGGTTGGCGGCGAACGGAACCTTGGTGATCCGAACCTTTCGACCCTCGGCAGCAGCCACCGCCTCCTCCAGGCCTACAGAGGCAATCTCGGGCTCGGTGAAAATGGCTTGGGCCACCTTCGAGAAATCGAGGGGCGCGACAGGGTGGCCGAGCGCGTGGCGGGCAATCTTCCTGCCTTGCATCGCTGCGACCGATGAGAGCGGGAGCTGGCCCGTGACATCGCCCGCTGCATAGACATGATCCACGTTGGTGCGCTGGTACTCGTCGACCGGTATGTATCCTCCGTCGCTTCTGACCCCGACCGTGTCGAGTCCCAAACCATCTGAAAGAGGAACGGAGCCAATCGCCAGCAGCACGTGACTGCCGGTCACCGTCCGACCGTCGTCGACATCGACCACTACTTCGGCGCCCTTTCTGGTGATGGCGGTCGCCCTGAGATCGGAAGAGCACACGTCTGAACTCCAGTCACACTGATATATCTCGTATGCCGTCTTCTGCTTGAA
>CALCCX010000186.1 GCA_937900165.1 uncultured Acidimicrobiia bacterium
TTATATCAGTGTGACTGTCGTTCAGACGTGTGCTCTTCCGATCTCTTGGCGCCGTCGCCCTCTTCTCCGAGTATGGCATCGTCGGCAACATGGCAGTTGTCGAAGGACACCTCCGAAGTCAGACTCGACCTGATCCCCAGTTTTTCGATCGGCCTACCTACCGAGTAGCCGGGGTTGTCCGCATCGACCAAGAAGAGTGCGATGTTCCTGATCCCAGGTTCGTCGCTGGTCTTGGCGCCAACCGTGAGAAACGTGGCGACCGGCGCATTGGTGATCCAGGTCTTGGTGCCGTTGATCATCCAGCCGCCTTCGACCCTGACCGCCCGGGTTCGCATCGCCCCAAGGTCGGACCCGGCGTCTGGCTCGGTCAGGGCGAAGGTCGCGATCGAATCTCCCTTCAAGGCGGGGCGCAGATACCTCTCGTGTTGTTCGGCAGTGCCGTATCGGTGCACGAAGTGGGTTCCCATCAGGCTCTGCATGGCACAGATGGCCGCCAGGGAAAGACTCCCGTAGGCAAGCTCGGTGTACATCACGCAGGCGGTGCGGAAATCGGCTCCCTGGCCTCCGACTTTCTCCGGATAGCGGAGCCCAAAGAGGCCGAGGCCGCCCATCTTCTGGAACAAGGCCTCGGGAAACACCCCGTGCCGGTCGAGATCCTCGGCTCGAGGCGCAACCTCGGCCTCCACAAACGACCTGATGGAGTCTCTGAAGAGGTCACGTTCGGCTGACATCAGAAGATGTCCAGCGGCTCTTGGTACTCGCCGAACACGGCGCGCAATGTGGTGAATATCTCGCCGATTGTCGCATAGGCCCTGACACAATCGACGGTGGCGGGCATGATGTTCGTTTCCGGGTCACGGGCCGCCACTTCGAGGGACTCGAGGTCGGAGGCGACTGCCTGGTCATCGCGATTCGCCCGAACCGCGGCCAGCCGTCTCGCCTGCTCCGCCTGGGCCCCCTGGTCGTGTTCGAACAGCCCAGTCGGGGTGTGTTCGTCCTCCTGGGCGAACATGTTCTCACCCACGATCGTTCGCTCGCCCGCCTCGACGGCTGCCGTGTGTTTGTAGGCTTCATCAAGAATCACCCGAGCGATGTGACCGCTTTCTATGGCCATGGCCATCCCACCCCGCTTGGCAACATCGTCCATCAGCTCGAGAATGCGACGCTCGTACTCGTCGGTGAGTGATTCCACGAAATATGAGCCGGCCAGCGGGTCTGCAGTATCGGCCACCCCTGACTCATGGGCGATGATCTGCTGGGTGCGAAGAGCCGTCAGCATGGCCGACTGGTCCGGTATCTCGAACGCCTCCTGCCAGGTGTTCACGGTCAGGCTCTGCACGCCTCCCAATACCAGGGCGAGGGTCTCGACTGTTGCCCTGACGATGTTATTTAGAGGTTGTTTGTGGCTGAAGGTGGACCCGCAGGTGCCTGCGAACCACAGGAACCTCCACGAGCGAGGGTCCTGAGCGCCGTACCGCTCCCTTACGAGCCGCGCCCAGATCCTTCGACTTGCCCGATATTTTGCCACCTCCTCGAACAGGTTCATGAAGGCCCCGAGATTCCACGAGATCCGAGGAGCGAAAGAGTCGATGTCCAGTCCACGCTCCAGGGCTCGGTCGATGTATTCGATCGCGTTGGAAATCGCAAAGGCCATCTCCTGGACCGCGGTGGCTCCTGATTCACGAATGTGATAGCCACAGACAGAGATGGGATTCGCCCTTGGCATTTCGTCTGTGCAAAACGCGAAAGTATCGGCCACTATGCGAAGGCTCGGTTCGACTGGAAACACGCAGGCGCCTCGCGCAAAGAACTCCTTCAGGATGTCGTTCTGAACTATTGGGCGAAGCTGGTCGGTGGCCACGCATTGTTTCTCGCCGGCGACCTTATAGAGGGCCAGGAACACAAAAGCGGGAGCGTTGATGGTGAACGACGTCGATACTTCGTCGAGAGGGATCCCTTCGAATAGGACCTCGAAATCGGCCAGCGAATCAATCGCCACCCCAACTCTGCCGACCTCAGGGCCCCACTCTTCATGATCCGAGTCGTAGCCCATCTGGGTCGGTAGGTCGAGCGCTATCGACAGCCCTGTTGCGCCTTCCTCCTCATAAAGACGCCGGTTCCAGCGGTTGACCTCCGAGACCGTTCCGAATCCGGTATAGGTGCGCATCGTCCAAAGCTTGTTCCGGTACATCTCCGGATATGGGCCTCTGGTCATCGGGTAGTCGCCCGGATTCCCGAGATCGTTTTCGTAGTCGAGGTGGGCAATATCCTCTGGTCCATATACCGTCTTGATTGGGACGCCAGAGGTGGTTTCCACCACTCAACCTGACCTGGCCGGCTTGCCGCTCACCGTTTTTCGCTCCTAGATCGGAAGAGCACACGTCTGAACTCCAGTCACACTGATATATCTCGTATGCCGTCTTCTGCTTGAAAAAAAAAAACACTTCCTTCTTCCACTACTGCAATTACTACAAGACTTTTCTCCCCCCCTAGATCGGCATATCACATCTCTACACTCCACTCACACTT
>CALCCX010000187.1 GCA_937900165.1 uncultured Acidimicrobiia bacterium
CTCTCGGACTCGATCTGGGCCCTAACTCCGTCGGTTGGGCACTTGTTGAGCAAAAAGGCGATACCACAGAGCTGATTGGTCTCGGTTCCCGCGTTTTCTCCGAAGGAGTCGCCAACTTCGACACTGGCAAAGAGGTTTCGCGGAATGAGCAGCGGCGCATTGCACGCGGTATGCGGCGTCAAACCCAGCGCCGTGCCCGGCGGAAGAAACTGCTCTGTGAGGCATTGGTCGAAGCCAAGCTGTTGTCCGCAGATCCCGATCAGCAGGCGAAACTTCATCGACCTCTGCCACATCCTTACCCAGGAGGACGAAAAGGTATTTGAGGAGCTTTGGCGCACGCTCGGGCTATCGGTCGATTGGGAGCAGTCGTATGCGACCATCGACGAGCACAGTCAGCGCACCTCCCAGAAGATGTTCCTGAACAACCTGGCTCGCGGTGAGGCCTACTCGCAGGAGGCGCCAGTCCTGTGGGACGTCGATTTCCAGTCGGCGGTTGCCCAGGCCGAGTTGGAGGATCGGGAAAAGGGTGGTGCCTACCACCGGGTCGCCTTCCACAAGCCCGATGGGGGCCTGATATACGTCGAGACCTCTCGACCGGAACTGATCTGCTCCTGTGTCGCGCTGGTGGCCAATCCAGAGGACGACCGATACCAGGACCTGTTCGGCACGACAGTCAAGTCGCCGTTGTTTGGAATGGAGGTGCCTGTGTTGGCGCATGCCCTGGCCGACCCGGACAAGGGGACTGGCGTCGCCATGATATGCACATTTGGGGACACCACCGATGTCACTTGGTGGCGAGAGTTGGAGCTTCCGACTCGTGCGGTTATCCAACAGAACGGACGATTCCAGACCGACTCGCCTGAATGGTTGTCGGACGATGGGGCGGCGGTCTACTCGGAACTAGCCGGTCTTTTTCCCAACCAGGCCCGCCGGAAGATGGCCGAGCTCTTGGCCGAGTCTGGCGATCTCGAGGGTGAGCCGGTGCAGATCATGCACCCCGTCAAGTTCTTCGAAAAAGGCGACCGCCCGCTTGAAATTGTGACCAGCCGACAGTGGTACATCCGCAACGGTGGTCGTGATGACGATCTTCGCAAGGACCTTCTGAGTCGAGGTGAGGAACTCCACTGGGTCCCTGATTTCATGGGCGTTCGCTACCAGCACTGGGTTGACGGTCTCAATGGCGACTGGCTGATTTCCAGGCAACGGTTCTTCGGGGTGTCCGTTCCGCTCTGGTATCCGGTCGATCAGTCAGGCCAGATCGACTACGACAACCCGATTGTCCCCGATATCGAGCGACTTCCCATCGATCCCAGTTCCCATGTTCCTGCCGGCTTTGAGGAAGCTCATCGAGGCGAGCCCGGTGGTTTTGTGGGTGACCCCGACGTAATGGATACTTGGGCGACCTCCTCATTGAGTCCCCAAATCGCCGGACATTGGGAGGACGACCCCGACCTTTGGGACCGAGTTTTCCCTATGGATATACGTCCTCAAGGTCCGGAGATCATCCGGACGTGGCTGTTCTCTTCGACGGTCAGAAGTCATTTCGAGCACGGTGCCCTGCCCTGGCACACTGCGACGATCAATGGCTGGATTCTCGATCCAGACCGGAAAAAGATGTCGAAGTCGAAAGGCAACGTTGTCACCCCGTTGCCACTCATCGAGGAGTACGGATCAGAGGCCGTCCGCTATTGGGCATGCAATGGCCGCCCCGGCGCTGATACAGCTGTCGACTACGGGGTGATGAAGATCGGGCGTCGGCTCGCCATCAAGATTCTCAACGGAGCCAGGTTCGCACTCGGGTTCACCGAGTCCGATATCGACGTTTCAGGCATTGCTGAGCCTCTAGACAAATCAATGTTGGCCGCGCTCGCCGAAACGGTGGAACGGGCAACTATCGCATTTGAGGACTACGACTATGCCAGGGCGCTGGAAGCAGCTGAGAAATCATTCTGGGCCTGGACCGACGACTATGTCGAGTTGGTCAAAACCCGCGCCTACAGCGAGGGCCCGGCTGCCGTTTCAGCCCACGCGGCACTCCAGTTGGCGCTCTCCGTGTATCTCCGGTTGTTCGCCCCGTTCCTTCCTTTTGTGACCGAGGAGGTTTGGAGCTGGTGGCGAGAAGGGTCGGTTCACCGGGCACCTTGGCCATCGGCTCATGAATTTGCCACCACTGCCACCGAGAGATCGGAAGAGCGTCGTGTAGGGAAAGAGTGTAGATCTCGGTGGTCGCCGTATCATTAAAAAAAAAAAACGTGAAAAAAAAAAGAAAACTTAACACACTAGCGCCCGCCCACCTTCCAACTCGCTACACTAAGCTCACTGACTTTGTT
>CALCCX010000188.1 GCA_937900165.1 uncultured Acidimicrobiia bacterium
AGGGCGTGATCGAGGGTCAAGCCCACAAGCTTCCCCGCCTGTCCGCTCGGTCCAACCTGGCCAAGGTACCTCTGATTCGTGGGGTTCTGGTGCTGATGGAGTCATTGACCCTGGGATTTCGCGCCCTCTCGTGGAGTGCTCAACGGTCGATCGGCGAAGAAGAAGAACCTCTTTCGAAGCGTCAAATCGCGGTATCGATGTCGATCGCGTTGGTGTTCTTTCTCGCATTGTTCATGGTCCTGCCCCTGCTCGCCGCTCGTTTCGCAGGATTCGATTCCGAATCGGTTTGGTTCTACATAATCGAAGCGGTTGTACGGATCGCACTTTTCGTGCTCTACATATGGGCGATCGGGAGGTCCAAGGAGATCGCACGGGTGTTCCAGTATCACGGTGCCGAGCACATGACCATCCATGCCTACGAACACGGCGATGCCTTGACTCGAGAAAGGATCTCCAAATATCGTCCGGAGCATCCTCGGTGCGGCACCAGCTTTCTCCTGATCGTGATGCTCACGGCCCTGATCGTCTTTACTCTGATCGGCAGTCTTCCCTGGTACTTGTTGATCACCAGCCGGATCGTGCTTATCCCGGTGATCGGCGGACTGTCCTACGAAGTCTTGAAGATCGGCGGCGCAAAGGTCGATGGGCTGTTTGGCAGAATGCTGACTGCCCCTGGCCTTTGGTTGCAGCGCCTGACCACCAGCCAGCCGGAGCCGGACATGATTGACGTGGCGGTGGCTTCGTTACTCTTTGCGCTGTCCGAGGAAGAGGTTGTCGCAGTGAAGGCGCGAGGCGCTCTGAGTCCAGAGGCGCTGAGCGCGTTCGGAGGCTGAGCATTGGACGACCAGCTCGTCGCCAAACTCCGCGAGATCGAACACACCCACGACGAGATCGAGGCTCAGCTCGCCGACCCAGAACTGCTCGGCGATCACGATCGATATGCGGAAGTCTCCAAACGGTATTCGGACCTCAAGGTGATCGTGACTGGCTTCCACGCGTTACTGGCGGCCGATCAGGATGCGCGCGAAGCCCTCGAGTTGGCGGCCGAGGAATCCGACGAGGAGATGGTCAGAGAGCTCCGCGATCTGGGCGACGAGCGCAACCGTGAAGTGCAACGCTTGACCGACCACCTACGCCTCAGTCTCGTTCCTCGGGATCTCAATGACGACAAGGACGTCATCATCGAGGTGAGGGCGGCGGCAGGCGGTGATGAGGCTGCAATATGGGCTGGGGACCTTAAACGCATGTACGAGAGGTACGCAGAACGTCGGGCTTTTGTCACCGAGCCAATGGACAGTTCGGAGAGCGAGGCCGGCGGTTTCTCGCGGGTCACTTTCGCGGTGAAGGGAGACGGCGCATTCTCCCGATTCAAATATGAGGCCGGGGTCCACAGGGTGCAGCGCGTGCCCAAGACCGAGTCACAGGGCCGTGTCCATACATCGACAGCCACGGTGGCGGTGATGCCAGAGGTCGAAGCAGTCGAGGTGGACATTGATCTGAACGATGTGAAAGTCGATGTGTTCAGGTCCAGCGGCCCGGGTGGTCAGTCGGTCAATACCACCGATTCCGCGGTCAGGCTCACCTACATTCCGACCGGATTGGTTGTGATCTGTCAGGACGAAAAAAGCCAGCTTCAGAACAAGGAGAAGGCGTTTCGGGTTCTTCGGGCGCGGCTATATCAGGAACAGCTCGAGGCGCAGCGGGCCGAACAGGCTTCGAGCCGCAAGAGCCAAATCGGGAGCGGCGGTCGGTCCGAGAAGATCCGCACCTACAACTACAAAGACAACCGGGTCACAGATCATCGCATTCGTCTCACCATCAAACAGCTACCTCAGATCCTTGAAGGCGATCTCGACGGCTTTGTCGACGCGCTGACCGCTGAGGAGATGGCTGCCCGCCTTGCCGGGGATGGCTGATGTTGGTCATGCTCAGATTTCCCCCGGATTCGGTGGATCGACAGCACGTCGAGGTAGTCATTCAGGGTTGTATTGGAGCGACTGGTGCAGTGGTCGGGGCCAGCGACACGTCTGTCGATTTTCAGCTCAAGGACTCGATTGGACCCGTTCTAGCTGAACTGGCCGGCTTGTTGAGAGGTCTGGACATGCCCGCGGACACTTTCTTCGACATTCCCGCGTCTGGCCAACGTTTCGGACTCTTTGACTTTTGATGAAGCATCTAGACGGGCGGCAGATCGTCAGGCGCTTGTTGTTTTTTGGCTTCCTGGCCTTTGCGTTGACGGTGGCCATCGTCACAGTCGAGCTTTCCCTGGGTAGCGGGGTCGCCTCGCGTCCGGTTACCGCTTGGATGGTCCTGACCGTCGGGTTGGGCGGCTGGGCGCTGTGGAGCGTCAGACGTTGGCAAGGCACGCATGCCATGGATCAGGCCGGATGGCAGCCTCAGCTGTTTCTTAGAGCCCTCAACGGGGCATTCGCCTTTCAGGCCGGCGTGCTGGCCTACTTCGTCAGTGCTGATCTTTTGGCCGCGATCACCGGCGCGATTGCTTTCTTCGCTGTTTTGGTGATCGTTATTCGCACCCTGCCGGCTCTGGAGTTTTCAGACGAATGACCTCATCCCGTGAACTGATTTTGGCTGCTGATGTTCCCTCTCACGAGGCGATCCGTTTGCTCGCGCTCTCGGCTTCGTGTTCGAGGGCCGATGTGCTCGCAGGTCTCGAAGTCGGACGAGCCGCGAGCGATCGTTACCTGGGCCTCGTGGATAAGAGGGTGTCTGGCATACCACTTCAATACCTGGAGGGTTCGGTTTCGTTTGGGCCCGTGGAGCTGTCCGTCGATGGTCGGGCGCTGATCCCTCGTCCCGAGACGGAATATCTGTGGTCGCTGCTATGCGAGCGCCTCGCCGACCCGGAGAGAATCTTGGACGTAGGCACGGGCACCGGCGCCTTGGCCCTGGGGCTCAAGGCGAGCTTTTCTTCCGCCACCGTGATGGCGACAGAACTCTCGGTCGAAGCCGCGACGTTGGCTTCCCACAACGTTGCGCGAAACGGTCTCGAAGTTGACGTGCGAACCGGGGATCTCTTCACGCCTGTGCCGGTCGACATGGTTGGCTCGCTCGACCTTGTGGTCTCCAACCCGCCGTATATAGCCGAGAGCGACTGGGCTCTTCTGCCGGTGGACGTCAGGGATCACGAACCTCGGCCGGCACTGGTTGGGGGTGAATCTGGTTTGGAGGTGATAGCTCGCCTGGTGTCTGAGGCCCTCGGCTGGCTCAGGCCGGGCGGGTTGTTGGCTGTCGAAATAGGAGAAACCCAGGGCGCAGAGGTGTTGGCGATGGTCGGCGAATATGTGGACAGTCGAATTGAACCCGACCTCGTTGGTCACGATCGTTATCTGTTTGCGCGGTGCCCAGGTGACTGAGCTGCTCGAAGCGGCTTCTGCGATTCGAGCAGGGCAGATCGTCGGTATCCCGACCGACACGGTATACGGACTGGCCGTCGACCCGAATCAGCCTGGGGCGGTCGATTTGTTGTTTGCGGCGAAACAGCGGGACCGGTCCGCTCCGCTGGTCATTCTGGTTTCCGATATCGAGGAGGCCGACGGTTGGGGCCAACTCTCGGACAAAGCGGCCGCCGATGCCAAGACCCACTGGCCGGGGGCGTTGACTTTGATTGTTGAGGCCGTTGCTCCTCTACCGTCCGGTGTTGGCGATCCTTCGTCGAAGACTGTCGGAATCCGAAGTCCGGACCATCCGATCGCTCTCGGACTGCTCGATCTGGTCGGACCGTTGGCAGTGACGTCTGCCAACTTGAGCGGCCAGCGGCCTGCCGGAGATGATGTTTCCGCCAGGTCGATCTTTGGCGAATCCGTCGGGGTGTACCTCGATGGCGCCGTCGGAGCCGGGGAAGCTTCGACTGTCGTCGACTACACCTGTGATCCGCCTGCGGTCTTACGCCAAGGTGGGGTGCAGATCTAACCCGTGCCAATAGGCTGGGGCCAGCTTGTCTATGGCGATAGGAGAACAGGTGACCGTGGATGGAATGCAACACGAGGTTTCGATCGAGATTGGGGCTGATCGTGAAACGCTGTACGCGCTGGTGGCTGACCTCGAGCGCATGGGCGAGTGGAGTCCTGAGAATGCAGGAGGCAAATGGCAGGATGGAGGCCATGGTACGGTCGGGGACCGTTTCGTGGGACTAAACCGGGTCGGCGAATACGAATGGTCGGTGCCCTGTGAGGTGACGCTTGCCGAACCTGGAGAGGTTTTTGAGTGGGTTACTGGCCCCGAAAATGATCCCCTGGTCAGATGGACCTATCGGTTTGCCGAGACCGGTACCTCTACCACCGTCACCGAGACTTGGGATGTCGAAAAGCTCCCGCCGTCGCTGGAAAGTCGGACAGCTGAGCAGTTGGAAAAGCGCTCGGCAACGGTCAGGGCCGGCATGCTCTCAACCCTCGAGAACCTGAAAGCTTTCGCCGAGGGCTGAGAGCGCAGCCATAGCGTCACCGGCGATTACGCTGCCGCGTCTGGCCACTTACCCGATTCGGAGCAGAACACATGACTGACATGCGGTCGATCGAAGACGTAGATGCCGCCGTGGCGGGTCTGATCCGCAGTGATCTTGTCCGTCAGAACACCCACATTCACCTCATCGCGTCGGAGAATTTTGCTTCTCCTGCGGTGATGGCTGCATCTGGGTCGGTTTTCACCAACAAGTACGCAGAGGGATACCCCGGCCGTCGTTACTACGAGGGATGCCACGTCGTAGACGAAATAGAGACCTTGGCCATCGAGCGGGCCAAGGCCTTGTTCGGGGCCGAGTTCGCCAACGTGCAGCCCCACTCTGGCGCCCAGGCCAACATGGGCGTGTACTTCTCCCTTCTCGAACCTGGCGACACCGTGCTCGGGATGAGCCTCGCCGAGGGTGGACACCTGACCCACGGATCCTCGGTCAACTTCTCAGGTCGTCTATACAATTTCGTGGCCTACGGGGTGGACCGTGAGTCTGAACGGATCGACATGGACCAGGTGCATTCCCTGGCCAGGGAGCATCGACCAAAAATCGTTCTGGCCGGCTATTCGGCGTATTCACGGGACCTCGACTACGAGGCCTTTCGTTCAATCGCCGATGAGGTCGGAGCGATCTTCATGGTCGATGCCGCCCATTTCATCGGATTGGTGGCAGGCCGAGCCGCCGCCAATCCTGTCCCATACGCCGACGTCGTCACGGCGACCACTCACAAGGCGTTGCGGGGGCCGAGGGGTGGCCTCGTGATGGCGAAAGAAGAGTTCGCCAAAAGGATCAACAAGGGGGTCTTCCCCGACATGCAAGGTGGCGGAATCTTCAGCCAGGTGGCAGCCAAGGCCGTCTGCTTCCATGAAGCCTCCCAACCTTCGTTTGAGTCCTACGCCGCCCAGATCGTTTCGAACGCATCAGCGATGGCCGACCAGTTCGCGTCCGACGGAATGCGGGTGGTGTCCGGTGGAACGGACAACCACCTGATGCTCTTGGATCTGAGGTCGATCGACGAGGATCTCACTGGTAAGGAGGCCGCCACCCTGCTTGACGAGCGGGTCGGCATCACTCTCAACCGCAACGGAATCCCATACGATCCTCGGACCCCGTTCATCACCAGCGGGCTGCGGATCGGGACCCCCGCGATGACTTCTTGCGGCATGAAGGAGGACCAGGCGCGAGAGATCGCTTCGATTATCACAGCCGCCTTGCGGGGTCGTGCAGATGACACCTCAGTGGCCGAGGCCGCATCAGCAGCCAAGGCGATCGCTACGGCGTTTCCCCCATATCCCGAAGAATTTCCAGGCCACGTCTGAGAAATCCCGGTTCGATTACCTCCGAAGGAATTGAAATCGGCTCAATCAATTGGTACGTTGTGAAAAATTTCACAAGCTCTGAGGAAAGGTGAGCGGTTTGTCGGTGATCCGTGGTTTTCGTAGTGGTAGCACTGAATTCGGGTCGCGGTGACGATTTGCAATGGCCGCTTCAAACCGTGATGATTCCCGTCGGCGGGCGGCTCGCCGGTGATGGTGCCGCGCTCCCTTTCGATGGTTTTCCGAGGAGTGACGTGACCAGCTTCAAGCGAGCCCCAGACTCGTCCACCGCTTCGGTGAGTGACGGGCTGAACGTGGGGAGCGTCTTCCTTGGATCGATTCTGGCCGGCACCCTGCTGGGATTTCTCGGCGATCTCTGGCTGAACACCGACCCGTGGTTGGTTGTGATCGGAGCAGTCACCGGCTCCATCAACGGCTTCGTACAGATGCGGCCCGCCATGATCAAACCAACCGGCAAACAGGCTTATCGTGGCCGCTGACACCTTTCCGCGCTCCGGGCTCGATAAGCGGGAGATCGAGGACTACATCGCCTCACGTCCCGCCGTTGAGTGGAAGATGGCTAAATCGGTCGTCCGCCGGGCGGTCGTGCTGGGACCCGTATTGGTCGTCATCGCCGGCTGGCTGAGAGGCGGCGACGGCCTGATTGCCTCGGCGATCGGAATGGTGATTGTGGTCGGCTACTACGCATTCACAGGTTTGATGTTGTCTGGGGCGGCGAGGATCTCTCTTGCTGCCTATCATGCCAGCGCTCTATTCGGTTTCTTCATCCGGCTGGGGCTCATCACTGTCACGATGGTCTTGGTCACGCGGCTGTTCGGACTGGACAAGCTCGCGCTTGGCTTCACCGTCATCACCGCCTATTTGGGCCTGCTCATCTGGGAAGCGGCAGCGATGGGGAGCTCGAGACGGACAGGAGTGCATTGAAGTGACTGATCAGACGATTCTGGCCGTCGAGGCGTGTGACGTACAGAACGAAGTGATCTGTGCCCCTGGGAACGTGTTGGAATTATTCGAATTCACCGACCCGATCTTCAGCATCGGTGCGTTCGATTTCACCCGGACCGTGTTCTTGACATTTCTTGCGATGATCCTGGTGATCGCCTTTTTCTATTTCGGGTTGCGGCGCCAAGAGCTGATCCCATCCAAGTTCGCCATAATCGTCGAAGGCGTGGTGGGGTTCGTTCGCGACGATGTCGCCAAGGACATCATCGGCCACGAAGATGGGCCCAAGTACACTCCGTATCTGGTGAGCCTGTTCATGTTCATCCTGGTCGCCAATGCGTTCAAGCTGACTCCGTTCATAAACTTTCCGCTGACGTCACGAATGGCAATTCCTCTGTTCCTGTCGTTGGTCACCTACGTCATCTTCGTGATCGTCGGGTTCAGGAAACAGGGCATTCATTTCCTGACGGACACTATCTGGCCAAAGGCGGTGCCGATCGGCCTGCGCTGGTTGGTTGGGTTGATCGAGCTGGTTTCCGTTTTCGTCCTGCGCCCAATCACCTTGGCAGTGCGACTGTTCGCCAACATGGTTGCCGGCCACCTCATGCTTGCCCTGTTGCTGGCATCAGGAGTGATATTCGTGCAGAACGTCGGCGAGATTGGCATCCGATCGGGCATCGGCCTTGTTTGGTTCGCCTTTGGTCTCGCGATTTGGGTTTTCGAGGTCGTAGTCGTCGTGCTCCAGGCCTACATCTTCACCCTGCTGACCGCCGTGTACATCCAGACCTCCGTACACTCGGCACATTGAGTTTTTCACAGCCTTGCGAAGCAGATAATCGAGAAAGGAACTGAGGATGGACGTAGTTCTCGCGGCAGCGGTAGGAGCGTGGCAGCTCCTTGCCCAGGCCACTGGCTTGACCGGAGAGATCAACGGCAGCTTGAACCTGGTCGGATACGGCCTGGCGGCAGTCGGGCCCGGAATCGGCATTGGCATCGTGGTCGGAAATGCGATCACCGCCATGGTTCGGCAGCCGGAGATGGAGGCCACCGTGCGCACCACGATGTTCCTCGGAATCGCTTTCACAGAAGCACTCGCCCTCTTGGGTTTCGTGCTCTTCTTCATTGGTTAGGAGGTAGACGTGCAGTTTCTTTTGGCTGCGCAGACCTTCTTCCTGGCTGCACCGGAAGAAGGCGAGTCTGGCGGTTCGGGAGCCGAGCTATTGCTGCCGGCCACCCCGGAGTTGATCGCGGGCATCGTTTCGTTTTCGATCATCTTCTTGATGGTTTGGCGATGGGTATTGCCGACTCTGAATGAGACTCTGGAAAAGCGTCAGGAAGCAGAAAAATCCCGACTCGAGGCCGCAGAAGTCGCCAAGAAGGAGGCCGAGTCTCTACTAGGTGATTATCGCTCTCAGCTCGCGGAGGCCAAGACCGAGGCGGGGCGAATCGTCGATGAAGCCCGCCAGACCGCCGAATCCGTTCGTCAGGAGGCGGTTGGTCGAGCTCAGGCCGAGGCAGACGAGATCCTTGCCAGGGCGCGTGATGAGGCCGCAGCCGAATCCGAACGAGCCATGCTGGGCGCTCGAAGCGAAGTGGCAAACCTGTCGGTGGACCTAGCCGAAAAGGTCGTAGGCCAGAGCTTGGATCGCGAGACTCAACTGGGTCTGGTCGATGCCTACCTGCGGGACCTGGAGTCGGATTCCAAGTGAAGCCACCGGAAGCACCGAGGACTGGTAAACATGGCTGACGCACGAGTTCAGGGCTACGCCGCCGCCATCTTCGAAGTGGCCAAAGGTGAAGGCGTACTTGACCAGGTCGAGGACGAGCTGTTCAGGGTCGTCAGGAGTTTCGATGGCTCGACGGAGCTGCGAGACGCGCTGACGAATGCCAGGCTTCCGCTCGAACGCAAGCTGGCGGTAATTGACGAACTACTGGACGGCCGTGCCCATCTGTTGACTTCAGGGTTTATCAACTTCGTGATAAGCCTGAATCGGGCAGGTGATCTGGCGGCGATTGTCGATGAGCTGGTCTCGCGCTCCGCCGCGTCTCGTGACAAGGTGGTTGCCGAGGTACGGACCGCCATATCGCTGGACGACTCAACGATTGATCGTCTGGCCGCGGCCCTCTCGCGACGGACGGGCCGAGATGTTGAAGTCAAAGTGGTTATTGATCCAACCGTACTCGGGGGAATTGTCGCCCAGGTCGGAGACACCGTGATCGATGGGTCGGTAAAGAGTCGCTTGCAGAGCGTCCGTGAGGCGCTGGTCGGCTGAAAGACGAGAGGATTTTTGTGTCTGAACTGACAATCGATCCGCAGGACATCACCGCTGCTCTGCGCAAACACGTCGACGATTGGTCGCCGTCGCTAGAACAGGAAACGGTTGGTTACGTAGCTGCGATCGCCGATGGGGTGGCCAGGGTGACCGGACTGCCAAACGCGGCAGCGTCTGAGTTGCTGGAGTTCCCGTCAGGTCTGCAGGGCGTAGTGCTCAACCTCGACGAAGACAGCCTCGGCGTCGTGCTTATGGGCGACTCGTCCCATATTGAAGAAGGCAACCCGGTGCATCAGACCGGCCGGGTTCTATCCATCCCGGTCGGCGATGGACTGCTAGGACGGGTCATCGATTCACTGGGCAACCCATTGGACGGCAAGGGTGACATTCCATCAACAGAACGGCGGCTGCTCGAGACCCAGGCGCCGTCCGTCGTGGAGCGCCAGCCGGTTTCCGAGCCGATGCAGACCGGCCTGAAAGCCATCGACGCCATGACCCCGATTGGGCGTGGACAGCGTCAGTTGATCATTGGAGACCGCCAGACCGGCAAGACCGCGGTAGCCATCGACACCATCATCAACCAAAAGCAATTCTGGGGTACCGACAAAGCTGTCAAGTGCGTCTACGTCGCGATCGGTCAAAAGGCGTCGACGGTCGCGGAGGTGGTTGCCTCGCTCGAAGAGGCGGGCGCCTTGGAGTATACGGTTGTAGTCAGTGCAGCCGCCTCGAATGCCGCTGCTCTCCAGATGTATGCCCCGTATGCCGGTTCGGCCATTGGCCAGCATTGGATGTACCAGGGAGGCCACTCGCTGATCGTATTCGACGACCTGTCCAAGCAGGCTGTCGCGTACCGCGAGATCTCGCTGCTGCTCAGGCGTCCTCCTGGCCGCGAGGCGTACCCCGGTGACGTCTTTTATTTGCACAGTCGTCTGTTGGAGATCGGAAGAGCGTCGTGTAGGGAAAGAGTGTAGATCTCGGTGGTCGCCGTATCATTAAAAAAAAAAAAAGTCACAAAGTTAATACAT
>CALCCX010000189.1 GCA_937900165.1 uncultured Acidimicrobiia bacterium
GGTGTATGTTGTTGATATTATTTTTTTTTTTTTTTCAAGCAGAAGACGGCATACGAGATATATCAGTGTGACTGGAGTTCAGACGTGTGCTCTTCCGATCTGGGCGTCGATCGCAAAAAGGGCCAGGCCAATGATCGGATCGAGCTCGATTCCGTTCTCGATCTCCAGGTCTAGGCCAAGTGCGATCAGCTCGTTGATGGTTTCTGCCCTGGCAGCTTCGTCTGCGACAACACCTCCGATGGTGAGAAGACCGTCAGCGATCGTCAATGTGCCGCCGATGTCTCCGACCCCGCCGATCAAGCCGGCGATATCTGTGGTCCAAGGCGGCTCTCCCATGGAAGGATCAACCACCAGTCGGTCATCGACCACCCTTCCGTATGCAGCGGCCGCATTTGCGTTGATCGCGGCAGCCGTGACCTGGCTGGGAACCGTTCCTTCCAAGACGATCCCGCTCGAGGTCGGAATCACCGAAAGGGTGGGGAGTCTCAACTCGGCCGCGACCAAAGTGGTCGGCGTCGATTCCCTGGGACCCTCGGTGTCGATGACGACGTTGGCGGTCACCGTTCTCACACCTCGGATTCCCTCAACGATCGCGATGGCCTGATCGACATCGGGCTGGCGCCCGACTATTCCACTCAGTTCGGCATCTCTTCCTGCGAAGTCCGCGTCGACACCCAACAGGTTCTCCTCGTCCAGGGCCGAACGCGCCTCATTCCCCAGATTTTCCTGGATCCGGGGGATGGCCCACCAGAGGGTGAAGATGCTGAGCAATATCCAGGCTGCTGCCAGGAGGCCGAGGGTCCTTCGGTCGCGGGCGCGGCGCAACGGGTACAGGCCTACCTCCTGGTGGCGGGTGCATCTGGCATTCCACGATGACCATCATCGCGCGATACTGTCAACGATACGAGGTCGCGGTGTTTGGTGACGGTGTTCTCGACCAGAACCTAGGCGATTCTCGTTTTGGATGGCTTGACCGCCCTTGCCTGAAGCGCCGGATGGCGCCAGAGAGCGACTGCTAGAAGAAGGTGACGATCATCAGGCCCACGGCCAGGAGGATTCCCCCGATCGTGAGCAAACGCTGCTCATCGAGCGCAGCCGGGAGCTTGCGTGTGTATCCGGGGTCGACCAATCCCAAACCTGCGGTCAGGATTGCCAACAAGCCTGGGATCAGCAACATCGTTGCGACCAGGCGGGGGAACACGACGCCGACGCCCAGGGCCAGCGTCACACCCGTGACGGCGATCTTCCAGGGCAGCGGAATCTTCAGGAACAGGGCGAGCATCACGTTGGGTTTTGGCTCGACTCGGTCAGTCGTCACCGCGACTTCCCGTGGGGCATCGTTTTCGACCGGCTCGCGTCGTTCGAGGGCTGACTTGGACAGAGGATGCTCCTTGGTGCGCGACAGCGACGTCCAGCTACGCCTCGGCTTGTCCGCCTTTTGAGGTTTGGGTCCGGCTTCTTTCGCTCCGTCTGCCTTCTTCGCCCCTTTTGCAGCCCTGACTTGTCTTCTCGTCGGTCCGGCCTCCCCCTCAGCAGGTTTCTGCTTGGCTCGTCTGCCCCGTTTGCGGTCGCTTGCCGCGACGTTTTCCCGTTCGGCGTCAACCGCTTCGCGAAAGGTAAATCGATCGACGGGCGCCACCAGCAGTGCCTCGCCATCAATATTCATGCGATATCCTCGATTGGTCAGGTCGAGGTTCACCGATCCAACCGGCCACGCCCCGATCTCCTGGTCGCCCGCGGTGATCAGGAGTTGGCCTTCACCTACGGTCAGGAGGGCTTCTAGGTCGGCCTCGGAATCATGCCTCATCCCGATCTTGGCCTTGAATGTACGCACCGAATAGTGATCGGCGGGTCTTGAGAATATCTGTACCCAGATGTTGGAAATCGGGCGGCACCGTGTAACGATTCTTCTAGACCTTCGATCGAATCATTGAGTTGCGCAGGGCGCCGTCCGGGTTGAATAACAAACAAGTGACCAAACGATCGTCAGACTCCCAAGACGCCAGCGTCGGACTCAGATGCATCAGTGCCAGTTTGGATTCGGTGGCTGGAACACCGACATATCGCTCGAACTCTGGCACGCAGATCGCGTCGGCCTCCGCTGCGACCTCATCCGCCGCGAAGTTGTCTCGTTCGCTGAGCTCTCCGAAGCCGAACACTTCGAACTGGTGAACCTCTGAACACGACTTTTGAACCACTCCGCCGATGACGTCCGTGCCCTCAGGAGCATCAAAACATTCGCCGAGGCGGAGTGTGAAGAGCCCGCGTTGACTCTCGTCCAGAGCATCGCGGGACGTCAGGGCGTATTGGCCGACTGCCACGAACAACAGGATCAGTCCGACGAAGGCCCTGAAGACTCGAGATCGATTCACCCATGTCCGGTCGGCCGGAACAGCCGATGGTTGAGGTCCAGGTGGCCACCCCCGTTGTTGATTCGAGAGATGCGATGATGGCCTCCGCGTATCCGAGGAATGTCGAATGCCCAAGAACCCACTGGTTTTTGAATCGAGCCTGAGGATCTGGCTTGGCGCAGTCGACGGTCCGTCCGCCCGGGGAGTCTCCGTGGTGGAGGGCCTATGAGTCAGGCAGACCAGGAGCGGTGGGACAGGCGCTATTCAGACGGCGAGTACCTGCCCAACCGCCAACCGGCCTCGTTTCTGTCTGATTGCCTGCCGATCATTCCGGTCGGTAGAGCCTTGGTGCTCGCCTGTGGCGCCGGCCGCAATGCTTTGGCTTTGGCCGCGGCCGGATTCACGGTGGATGCCTTTGATGTCTCGCCGGTGGCGATCGGGCTGGCTCGGGCGGACAGTGAGCGGCGGGGCCTCGATGTGAACTGGCAGGTCGTCGACCTGGATGAGGTCACTCTCGAGCGAGGCGAATACGACCTGATCACGATGTTCCGGTATGTGAATCGTGCCCTTTGGTCCAATCTTGCAGGTGCCCTCGCTCCCAATGGTTGGCTGATGATGGAGCTTCACCTCGGCACCTCTCGAGAGGTATCCGGACCCCAATCGGAGGGATTTCGGGTTGGACCCCAGGAGTTGTTGCTTGCCTTCGCCCATCTCCGCATTGCGCGATACGAAGAACGGTACGAGGCAGCGGTGCCGGAGGAGGACTCCACCGCCCTTGCCCACTTACTGGCCTGCAAAGGTGACCCTGGCTGGTAGCTGGGCTCGGTTGGCTCCCGATTGGCCCCCGGTCATCTGGCATCTGCAAGTCAGCTCGTTTCGGGTCTAGCGGCGTAGGGGTTGGAGCTTGCGGTAGGTGGCGGATCGCCAGGCCCATTCGAACGGCCCGAACCTGAACCGGTCGAGCCACGGCTTTGACCAGACGAGTTGGATCGCCCAGACGACTGCGACGAACAACGCGATCCAGCTGCGGTTGAGGGTTTCGGTGTCGAAGAGGACTCTGAGCACGATGATCCCGATGATGGTCTGGGTGAGGTAGTTGGTCAGCGCCATTCGGCCGGCCGCCCGAACCCGTCGGTGTAGACCGGTTTCCGCACGGCGGTTCCACAGGCTGATGAGACCCACATAACCAAGAACCACCGGAATGGTGGCGATCGTGTTTGGTGCCCCTCCAATCAATGCAATCTCTGGTGAGAAGGCCTTGGTTGCCTGAAACCCCAGGCCGAGTGCTGCAAGGGGCAGGCCTATCCCCAGTCCCCAAATGCTCATTTTGCGGTAGAAGGCGACCGGCATCGTTCCGTTCAGTATGTCGAGCCGATACAGGGCAATACCGATGAGCATCATTCCCAGTGCTCTGGCGAAGAAGTCGTTCAGTAGGAAGAGGCCGACTGGGTCCGACATCGGTCCTCCGGCCTCAAACCAATATTCCCCTAACCCGGCTCCGTCAACCGGCACAGTCGTTTGTACAATGACCGCCAAGACGCCAGACCAGATCACAGTCAAAGTGCCCATGACAATGAGAGTGCGCGGTCGGAGTTTGCGCAGAGCGATGAGGATTGGGGCGGCCACCGCATAGACGACGAGAATGTCTCCGTCCCACAACGCGGCGTGCAGCAATCCGATTCCCAGCAGCAGGCCATTTCGCCATAGGCTGAGCGGCCAGGCTCGTTTGCCCTTGGTCTCGGTTCGGTCGGCGAAGAGTACGATGCCGGCTCCGAAGAGCATCGAAAACAGACCCATCATCTTCTGGTCCACGAAGATTTCGCCTGTCCCGCCGATGAGCCAATCGAGCCACGAATCGGATCCGGCCGCGGCCAAATTGAAGTATGCCGCTTGGGGGAGTCCGTACGAGACTGCGTTCATCACGAGGATTCCGAGTACGGCCAGCCCTCGGATGGCGTCGAGGTTGGTGATGCGAGCGCCTGAGCGGACGGGTGAGTTGATCGTCTTGGTTCCGGGGGATGCGGCCATGTCGGGAGAATACGCTACTGAGGCGCAAAATACAAGTGACTCTCATTTTGCGTGGTGCTAGCATGATAAAGTGGCGACTCTGAGACAACGCAATCGTATGGCGGCAATGAGGGAAACCCAGCGCTCGGCCATGGAGCTTTTTCGAGGCCGCGGCTTCGATCAGGTGACCGTTGATGAGATCGCCGAAACCGTCGGCATTGCGGCGTCAACGATCTACCGGCACTTCGGAACCAAGGAAGATATCGTCCTCTGGGACGAACATGAGGTCTCTCTCGATGAGGCACTAGGTGAACGACTCGTCCGCCAGCCGCCCCTCCAGGCGATCCGTGATGCCTTCGTGGACACTTTGGCAAGTCGCTACGACTCGGATCTCGACTTTCAGCTTGCCCGAATTAAGTACATCTATGCGACCGAAGCGCTTCACGCGGCTGCGATAGAAGCGGATTTTAGATCGAGGGACCAACTCACCGATGCGGTCCGACATTTCCTGTCGCGCAAGAACAAGTCGGCAGCCCCGGTCATCGCAGGCGCTGCATTGCTTGCTTTGGACATAGCGATCGACCGATGGCAAGAACTCAACGCCGGCAGGGCACTAGGCGACCTGATCACTGAGGCCTTCGCCGTACTTGCCGAACTCGACTCGATCACCTGAGACTGAGTTCGACCAGATTTACAGGGGGTTGCCCACCCCGCGGCATTGTCCACCAGGTTCGGGGGCGTCGCCGCTGCTCACGAACTCCCGTATGAAACGGCTGATGTTGACGTCGTCAGGGTCATCTGCCTCGATGCGATTTCCCCACGCAGTGACGAGAATGTTCGTCTGACCTTCGAACGGACTTACGATTACCTTCCCGCTACCGGCGTACTCGCGAATCCGCTCCACAAAAGCATCGTCAGCATCTGGCGGATAAGTAATCCACACTGCGCCGTGTTCGAGCGAGTGGACTGCGTTCTCAGATGGAACGGGCGCATCATATGCCCCACAGTTCAGCGGTACGGCGGCGTGCTCGCCGCCCGCTGGTACTCCGTCATAGTCGATGGGACCTTCGCGGTGGCCGGGCGATCCGAGCGCGATCTGAGATACTCCTTCGGCATCCGCGGTATCTTCGCCTGCGACACCCAAGGCGATCAAGACGACAAGGCCGAATGCCAACAGACCAGATCCATAGATCGCCACTTTCTTGAAAATATCTGAGCGATCGACCCTGCTTTTTGAAGGCGTCAGGGCGGACGGTAGGTCCGGCGATCGACCGCTGGGCTTCTTGTTCGGTGGAGTTGGGCGCTTGCCATCGCTCCTGGCCATCAGTCAAGTCTCCTTGGGATCAGCTGCAGCTATTCTAAGAGCTGGCTGGACCTCGAAATCGTCCGAGTGTGTTCGGACCCTAGCGAGGGAAAGTCTCTTCAGACTGTCTACAGGGGGATGCCTGTCCCGACGCACCGGCCGCCTGCCTCTGGGGCATCGCCGCTGCTGACGAAATCCCTGACAAAGCGTCCGATGTTGATGTCGTCTGCGTCAGTGGCCACGATTCTATTTCCCCAACCTGTGACGAGGATCTCGGTCTCGCCTGGGAACGGGCTGACGATGACTTTGCTGCCCCCTCTTGCGTAGAGATCGGAAGAGCACACGTCTGAACTCCAGTCACACTGATATATCTCGTATGCCGTCTTCTGCTTGAAAAAAAAAAATAAA
>CALCCX010000190.1 GCA_937900165.1 uncultured Acidimicrobiia bacterium
TGTGCTCTGCTACGTGTATCCGTGTTTTCACTGTCGTTGTTATAAATTCTTTTTTCCTTTATTTCTTCTCGTTTTTTTTTTTTTTTTTTTGATTGTTATTTCTTTTTTTTTTTTTTTTTTTTTTCAAGCAGAAGACGGCATACGAGATATATCAGTGTGACTGGAGTTCAGACGTGTGCTCTTCCGATCTGGTTACGGAGGACGAGACCGTTCCTGAGGATCTGTATGCAGGTGGAAACACAATCACCATCGAAGGCACGATCGAGGGTGATCTGATTGTCTGGGCCTTCAAAAGGCTCGAAGTGACCGGGACCGTCGAAGGCGACATCATCGGCTACGCGAGCACTGCCAGAATCAATGGCACGGTAGGCGGGTCCGTCCGCCTTGTCGGCGGAGATGTGTCGGTGGCCGGTGAGGTTGACGGTGATCTGATGGCGATTGCCTGGTCGGTCGTCTCCGACGCGACGATTGGTCGCGACATCTTGAGCTGGTCGCGGTCTTTGCGGATCGGCGGCGAGGTCGGTCGTGATGTGGAGGGCCAGACCTTTGGCAACGCGGTGATTGACGCGAGCATCGGTCGCGATTTTGAGATGTCGGTAAACGGCCTAGTAGTTCTCGGTGCAACTTCGATTGGCCAGGATCTGGCGTACCGGTCGGGGGCGACGGCCGAGATCGACGACGCGGCGACCATCGAGGGTACGATGATCAGGAGATCGCCGCTCGAGCCCAACATTCGGGTCAGAGGCGTCCGTCTCGTCGCCGGCCTCCTTGGCACGATGGCCTTCCTATGGCTGGGATTGTTGTCGATTTGGGTCATGCCCTCGACGGTGCGCCACGCGGTACACGTGATCGGTACCGACCTCAGGCGGGCATTTTCGTCTGGTCTTGTCGTTGCACTGACTCCAATCGTCCTGGCTGTCGGCGTGATCGCGACCGCGGCTACCGCGCCGCCAGAACTGGCCCTGACGATCATCGGGGTGGCCGCTCCGTTCTGGGTGGCCGTCCTTGCGACATTGATGGTGGCCATGATCGTGGCTCCTGTCCCGATTGCGATTGTGATCGGTCGCTTGATCGTAGGCCGCAATCGCAGCGCCTTTGGCTCCTATATCGTGGGCGCACTGTTGCTGCTGCTCATTCTGGCCGTGCCGATAGTGAGGCTGATCGTCATCCCTGCCGTCGGCATCGTCGGGCTGGGGGCGCTGCTCAAGGGTGGGCTGCGAGCCAGAGGGTCGCTCGGCTGGGCAACCGCCAGGGACAAAAAGGCGCGTCCCCGACGACCAGACGACTCCGGAGACCTGGGCTCTGACGACGATCACCAGAAGTCGGACGAGCCAGAGACCGGAGGAACTCCCAGGGTCGACTAGCCGAGTCCGCCTGCCAGGTCCAGGGCGGCGGGGGAGCGTTTCAGTCGGACCATGGCAACCACGCCGATGGCCGGACCGAGCGCCAGAATCGGAAAGGCCCACCGCCAACCTACCGCCTCCGCGATGACGGGCACGCCCCGGATGGTCACCAGGGTGAGGAGGAATCCCAGAGCGGTCTGAAGGGTGAGGGCTGTGCCCCTGACGTCTGGGTCGGCGGTCTCGGTCACCATCGTGGAGAATTGTGCAGAGTCGGCGACGACAGTGAGACCCCATAGGGCAAAAAGCCCTACGGCCAGCACTGGCGACAGGCCAAAGACCAAGGGGGTGGCGAGGGCGCATGTTCCGGAAATCGCCATCGAGCCGCCTGCAATCTTGCTGCGGCCGATCCGATCTGCCAGACCGCCTGCCAGCCATGAACCGACTCCGCCAATCCCAATGATGAAAAAGGTCGCAGTCGGGACCCATCCGTCCCCGGTGCCCCGAGCAGCCGCTGACGCGGCCAGGAAGGCGGCGGTCCATGTCCACATCGCATACAGCTCCCACATGTGTCCGAGGTACCCATAGGTCGATAGCCGGACGCCCTGGTTTCTGGCGACCTTGCTGATTTGGCGGAACGAAAAATGGTGGCCGGACACCTCGTGGGGACCGTCCTTGACAAGAAAAGCCAGCACGACGCCACCGACGACGGCGGCAGCCGAGGCAGCGATCACCACGCCCTGCCAGTCAAAACCGAGCCCTCTGACCAGGTGAGGAGCTGCGCTTCCGATGGTCAGGGCGCCGACCAATACGCCCAACGCCATGCCCCTCCCTCTGATGAACCATCCCGCCATGACTTTGAGGCCGGCCGGGTACACGGCAGCCAGGGTGACGCCGGTCAACAGTCTGAGAGTGAAGGCGAGTGGATAGGTGTCGGCGTTCATTGCAAGCAACGAGAGGTTGGCGACGGCTCCCGCGAATGCGGCAATCACAAAAAGGCGGCGGCTTGGTATAGCGTCGGCCAGTCCGGTGATCGCGGAGATCAGCGCTCCTGCGACGAAACCTATCTGGACCGCCAGGGTAAGGCCGGCGGTCTGGCCGCTCGACAATTCCCACAGCGTCTCGAGTTGAGGTGCGACGGCAGACGCTGAGAACCAGAGGGTCAGGACCAGCAGTTGACCACCGGCGATCGCGAACAGAGCCCTTCGTCGGCCGGGAATCAAGCCCTTGTTCGATCCTGTTGCCGATTCTTGGTGCACGTACGAAAAAATAGCTGCGCACCTTCCAATATTCCCGCTCTGACACCAACCCGGCGGTTCTGATTAACGTGCGTTGCCATGCCACGACCGATGTTGCCCGCCCCTGCCGACATCATCGCCCTGCGTGACGTTGGCGTGATGAGGGGTGGCAACCGGCTGATCACCGACGTTGATTGGGATGTCAACCCAGGTGAGCGCTGGGTGATATTCGGTCCGAACGGAGCGGGTAAGACCACCCTCCTGGAGGTTGTATCGACGTACACATATCCAGCATTTGGTCAGGCCTGGGTTCTGGGCTGCCAGCTTGGGCGCACGGACGTGCGAGCTCTCCGGCCCAGGATCGGATACGTCGGTCCCGGTCCGCTCAAGTATGTGCGTCTTCAGATGGCTGCTCTGGAAGTAGTCCTGACCGGCAAACACGCGTCATTTGTCGATCCCCGCTTCCACGAATACGAGGAGGCGGATTGGGATTCCGCCCAGAGCCATCTGGACACGATGGGAGTTGGAGGTTTTGCTCAACGCGAGTTCGTGACTCTGTCCGAAGGGGAAAGGAAGAGGGTCCTGATCGCCAGAGGCTTGATGGCCAAACCGGCCCTACTGCTGCTCGACGAACCGGGTACCGGCCTCGATCTCGGAGCACGAGAGCAACTCGTTGCCTCATTGTCAGGGCTGGCGAACGTCGCATCCGAAGATGTTCCGACCACCGTGATTCTCGTGACCCATCATCTGGAAGAGATTCCTCCCGGGTTCGATCGAATCCTGCTGATGGGAGATGGGCGGGTGGTTGGCGCCGGTCCCGTCACCGACACCCTTACTTCACAGCTCCTGTCGACCACGTTTGGGATGCCGATTGAGGTCGAGCGCAGAGGAGCGCGGTTCACCGCCTGGTCACCAGGCTAATTTGAGACAACAGGAGGACATCAGATGCGAGCCATCGTGATCGAAAGCACCGGAGGGCCAGAGGTCCTCCGGCTGAGTGAAATCGAAGATCCCAAGCCGGGTCCCGGTGACGTAGTAGTAGAAGTCGCCGCGGCTGGATTGAACTTCATCGACACCTATCAGCGCAGCGGCCTCTACCCGATGGAGTTTCCGTTCACCCCAGGCCTGGAAGGCGCCGGGGTCATACTTGCGGTCGGTGAGGGGATAGGGGAGTGGGCGATAGGGGACCGGGTCGCTTGGTCGTCGTCGCTCGGTACCTATGCCCAACAGGTGGCGGTCCCAGTCGACCAACTGGTCGCGGTCCCGGAAGGTGTCGACCTTGACATCGCCGCGGCGGTGATGCTGCAAGGCATGACCGCCCACTACCTGGCATTCGACACCTTCCCATTGGTGGAAGGCTCGGTCTGCCTCATCCACGCAGCCGCCGGAGGGGTTGGCCTACTGCTCACCCAGATGGCCAAAAGATTGGGCGCCACCGTGTTTGCCACCGCTGGTTCTGCTGCCAAGGCAGAGGTGGCCCGCCAAGCAGGCGCCGATCATGTGATCAACTACTCGGAGGAGGACTTCGCCAAGGCGATCGTCGCAATTGCAGGCGAAAGGCCAATCGAGGTCGTGTACGACGGGGTGGGCCTGGCAACCCTGACCAAGGGCCTCGGCCTTCTCACCAAACGAGGCCTGATGGTCACGTTCGGCAACGCCTCTGGCCCACCCGATCCTTTCGACCTGCTTGATCTCATGCGCCACGGTTCCATCTATATCACCCGCCCGTCGTTGTTCGACTACATTGCGACGCCGGCCCAGCTCCAAGCCAGGGCCGGTGACCTATTCAGCTGGATCGCCGGTGGCCTCCTAGATGTTCGCATCGGCGCTCGGATCGACTTGAAGGACGCCGCCGACGCCCATCGAGCCCTCGAAGGCCGCCAAACCACCGGCAAGATCCTGATCATCCCCTGAGTTCGCTGGAGTGGAGAACGGATGGGCGGACCAAGTCGGATTTGAGCCCATCCGTTCTCAGTTCAATTGGTCGGTCGGACGGCTTCGGCCGGGTCGAGGCGCGCTGCCCTCGCCGCCGGATAGAGGCCGGCAACCGCACCCAGCACCAGCGCCGCGCCAACTCCACCGGCTAGTCCGATGGTCGGAATTTCGACCAGCCAGCCTTGCCTATCTGCATAGGCGAAAGTGACGGCCGCACCCAGAGTCACACCAAGGATCCCTCCAAGGAGCGCCAGCAGGGAGCTCTCGACAATGAACTGGGCTCGGATGTGATGCCGGGTTGCACCCAGGGCTCGCCTGACGCCTATTTCGCCGCGGCGTTCGAGCACTGAAATCACCATCACGTTGGCGATCCCGATGCCCCCGACCAGCAGCGCCACCCCGCCTAGGCCCAGCAGGAGGTTCTGGAGGTTCTGGTCCACCTGGGCTCTGGCCTCGAGGGCGTCTGAGGGACGGGATACCGAAACCTCGTTCGGTGCATGAGGGTTGGCGGTGGCGGCCAGCACCCTCCTGACCGACTCGATCTGTTCTGGCTGGGCCCGCAGATAGATCGACGAAGCATTGCGTTTGACGTCGAACATGGTCACCGCCGCGTCTAGGCCGATCAACGCCGCCCTGTCTATGTCGGCGTTCAGCGCCAGACTGTCGAGTATTCCAACTACGTTGAACCAGCGATCGGCGATATAGACCCGGCGGCCTCCATCCACTGATCGGATCCCCAGACGCTCGGCTGCGACGGCGCCTAGGACCACCACCGGCAGGTCGTCGGTGCCCTGGTCGAGGAATCGTCCTGAGGCCATGCTCCCTTCGAGGGTTGCCAGCAGGTTGGACTCGATCGCGTACAGATCGATCCCGTTTGCGTCTTCCTTGGGAACATACGGTGACTGCCGGGTGGTCGCCGCGAGCTTGACGATGCTCGTGGCCGACTCGACAGGACCGATCCGGCGGATCATGGCCGGCGCCTCCGGCGGAAGGGTGGCCCCTTCGCCCAAGACGTTGTTCCCAGGCTGCACGACCAGAAGATTCGTACCGAGCTGGTCGATCTGGGCGATCAGATCCGCTTTGCTCGAGGCCGATATACCGACGACTGCCACCATCGACGCGATCCCGATGGCGATACCCAGGGCGGTGAGGACAGTGCGGCCCCACCGGGATCGCAACCCCAAGGTGCCAGTCCCGACCATGTCGATCCGCCGAAGCCTGGATCGCCACGGTCCTCGTTTGATCGTCTTTGACCGGCTCATGCCCGACCCCCGATCGTGCCGAGTGAAGCCAGGGGAGCGACGGTCACCGCGTCGGAAGAGTCAAACTCGACCATCCCGTCCCTGATGCCTATCTGGCGGGGAAGTTGGGCGGCGATCTCCAGGTCGTGGGTAATCACGATGATCGTCGAACCATCACGGTTCAACTCCTCGAGGAGCGCCAGGATCTCCCGTGATGTTCGGGTGTCCAGGTTGCCGGTCGGCTCGTCGGCGAGAACGATGGCCGGATCGCCCACCAAGGCTCTGGCGATGGCGACTCGTTGGCGTTCTCCGCCGGACAGTTTGCCAGGGCGGTGCTGCATGCGGTGGCCGAGGCCGACCCGTTCCAGGGCCGCTATCGACGCCGAACGCCTTTGTGAGCGTGAGATCCCCTGGTAGAGCAAACCCGTGGCCACATTGTCCATCGCGCTCATCCCCTCCAGCAGATGGAACTGCTGGAACACGAAGCCGATTCGCGCCGACCTCATGCCGGCCAGAGCGCGATCCGAGAACCTGGCCACGTCGTGGCCTTCGATTGCGATGGTGCCAGACGTCACGCGATCCAACGTGCCGATGATGTTGAGCAATGTCGATTTGCCTGATCCGGACGGCCCAACGATCGTGACGAGTTCGCCTGCGGCGATCTCGAGTGTCACGTCGCGTAGCGCCTCTACCGGTGGTGACCCCGGATAAGTCTTGGTGACTTGATCCAATTGGAGAACGGGTGTCGCTTCGCTCATGATTTGGCCACCACTACCTGATCTCCGGCATTGACGTCTCCTGAGATCTGGGCGAAGCCGTCGAGGATCTCGCCAACCTCGATCTTACGCAGCTCGGTCTTTCCTCCGCCGAGGTCGACTTCGAGCGCGTAACCACCCTGAGAGAGGGCAACCAGGGCCCTGACCGAAACGGTCACTGCATCGTCAATGGAAGTTGCCGTTCCGGTGACGGTGGCCGTAGTGGTCGAATCTGGGAGAGGGTCGTCTGGAGTGATCGTCGCCTCTAGTTTGGTTTCCCCTGATTCTGAGTCAGTCACCTCGGTTACCGCACTGACCACCCCAGCGATCGTCGTGGTCGGGTCCACGACGATGTCGACCCGCGCTCCCTCTTTTAGGTACTTGGCGTCTCGCCGACTGGCCGACACGATGAGTTTCTGATCAGATTCCGAAACGGTGAGCTCTGCGAATACGGAGCCGACGCGTGGCTCGCTGCTGATGCGCAGATCTTCTGGGACGAAGATCAATTGGCTTGCCGTGATCTTGCCTGTCTCGTCGAAGCCGTTGGCCTTCTGCCACGCTTTGACCGCGCGCTCGGTGCTGTGGCCGAACACGCCATCGACCTCGAGGCGCTCCTTGTCGTTGTATCCCTGTGCCAACAGAAACTCTTGAAGTTGGGTGACGTCGTCGCCCTGCATCAGTCGTTGTCCGCCAGTAGTTTCGACTTTGGATAGTTCTCGGTAGAGAGGCGTGTCTCCGTAGGCAAAGAATGCGGCCTTGGCGTTGACCCAGATCAGCGGTTCGCCGGCCTTTACAACGGTCCCCTTCGGGTGGCGGGCCGTCACGGTGCCTTCCAACTTGATGGGCAGGCTCCACTCTGCACCGAACTTCACCTGTCCGTCGAAGTCCTTGCTGTCAGTGAGATTCCGCAGTTGCACGGCCTCGGTTTCGAATTGCACGGTTGTGCCGGTGGTGCCTTCGCCCTCCTGAGCGCTGGTGGCTGTAGCGCCCCCGTTGGCCACCAGGAACCCGCCGCCTACTACAACAACGAACGCGACCATCGTCGCGGCGATCTTGGCGAGTACGTTCATTGTCCTTCACCGCCTTCGCCCAACAGTTCTTCGAATTCCGCGTATGCCTGCTCGCATTCGTTGGCTGCCTTCTCGAACTTTTCGAAGTCTTCCTCGGCGATGGCCGTGAGCCCCTGACCGGTCTGGTCGTTGTCGGAGTCGAGAGTCTCTCCCGATGCAGTGATTGGGGCGACATCGATGCCCTGGTCTTTCATGCACTTGTTCCAAGCCAGATTTGCGTCTTTGAGGGCAGCGTCCTGCTCGGGTGACAAGTTGAATTCGCCACCGGCATCCGCGAGGTATTGGCCGCACTTCTTCTCGGCCGCCTCGAACTGCTCGAAATCGAAGGATTCCTCATCGACGGCTTGGCCCGACGTAGGGTCGTCGCCGACCTGCTGCCCGCCCCCTTGCTCATCGCCACCGGCGTTGATGGCCACGCCGTTTTCGGCCATGCAACTTTCGTACTTTCTCATTGCCTCCTCGGGGCTGAGTTCCTCGCCGGAGCTTGGATTGGCCGCCGGCGCGTCGACGTCGTCCAACGTGGCGACTCCTTCTCCCGCAGGGGCGGTTGATGAAGTCGCGGCGCAGGCCGACAACACGAGAAGTAGAGCCACTACAAGTAGCCCGTACTTCCTAGCACTGTGTTTATTGGTCATGGGTGCTCGCTTTCTGCCGGGCGACTACGCAGCCGCCCGGCCTCGATCGTCTGGTTTTGTGGAGGCGAATCGGTGTTGATTGCCTCGATATCCGAGAACGTACAACTGCCGCGTGAAGCGGCCGTGAAGGTGGAGTGAAACTCTCTTTCAGTGTTTTGGGGGTCCAAACGTGCCTCGTCGAGTCGCTGGGGCTGGGGCTGGGGCTGGGGCTGGCGTATATTCCTGGGGTGGGTTAATCTGACTGCGACTCGCCGGTCTGGCGGGGCTTCTTTCCACCTTCCGTTCGCTCGATTCACCGCAGCGAGGCGCGCTCCTACTGACGTGCCCTGGGGAGACGGTTGGGTGGCTGCCAGGAGAATCGAAAAATGCTCAACCTCCTTCTTTCGCTTGCGCTCGCCCTTGGTGTAGGGGGCATAGAACCTCCAGAACTGACTCTCGTGACCGATGCCCACTCGGACATCGACGACGAGATGGTTCTCGTGTTTCCTCAGGACGGCGAGACCCGGTTCGACAACACCTGGGGGGCGCCACGTTCCGGCGGCCGAAGCCACCAGGGCACTGATCTGATGGCCGACAAGATGACCCCTGTGGTGGCCGCGGCCGATGGGGTGGTGGTGTTTGTGGGGGAGAGTCCGAGGGCCGGCCGCAATATTCGAATCGAGCACCGAGGAGGGTGGGAAACCTGGTACCTGCACTTGAACAATGACAATCCCGGTACCGACGACGGTCTCGCCGAATGGTCGCTCTCGTTCGCGCAGGGGATCGAGGAGGGGGTCGAGGTCAGCGCCGGGCAGCTGATTGGCTACGTTGGCGACTCCGGGAACGCCGAGAATTCGGGGTCACACACCCATTTCGAACTCCACTCGCCGGACGGTCCTGTCAACCCCTATCCGTTCCTCGAAGCGGCCTACATGCGATTCGAACCAGTCCTCGAAGAGCGTCGGATCGCCGATTTGGTTTCTCTCGTCGCCGGGGTGTCTGGCCGGCCTATCGATAGTCTGTTGGCCGACTGGAAGAAGTCTTCGTAGAAATGTCGATTGTGCTTGCCGTCGAGCGACGGTTGGGCGTCGACGCAGGAGGATTCGGTGACCGATGTGGAGACAGCCAAAGTGGTCGGACGTGAAGAGTGGCTGGAGGCGCGCCTCGATCACCTCGTTCGGGAAAAGGAATTCACCCGGCAACGGGATGAACTGAGCCGAGAGCGGAGATCGCTACCGTGGATGGAGATCACCACAAACTTCCGGTTGGTTGGGGCGGATGGCGAGGTTCGCCTCGCAGACCTGTTCGGCGAGCAAAGCCAGCTCATCGTGTACCACTTCATGATGGGTCCAGGCTGGGTCGAAGGTTGTCCTTCCTGTTCGTTCTGGGCAGACAACTTCGACGGGGTCGGCGTGCACTTGGCCCACCGCGACACGGCGCTGGTGGCGATCTCCAGGGCCCCGTTCGACGAGATCGAGAACTATCGGCAGCGAATGGGGTGGATGTTCCCCTGGTATTCGTCCTACGACTCGAGCTTCAATTTCGATTTTTCCGCCTCGTTCACCGATGATCAGGTGGAGGCCGGCGAAGTCGCCTACAACTTCGGCACCCAGTCTGGGGCGGCCGAGATGCCAGGTGTCAGCGTGTTTCGGAAAGATGCCGGGAAGGTGTTTCTCACCTATCAGACCTTCTCCCGTGGCATCGACATGATCAACGGGGCGTATCACCTACTCGACATGACCTCCAAAGGCCGTGATGAAGACGAACTCGACTGGCCGATGGCCTGGCTGCACCGCCACGACGCCTACCCGGACTGAGTCCGGACCGCCGAAGATCTGTGCACGAACCGGGTTCTGTCAGTCGCCGTGGCCTAGCAACGCCTTCACCTTGTTGAGGTCGACGGCTCCGATGACCACCCGGTTGCCCATCGCCATGTACAAGGTGGTGAGCTTGGCTCCAGTGTCTTCAAGTCTGCGAGCCAATTCTCCAGATCGGAAGAGCGTCGTGTAGGGAAAGAGTGTAGATCTCGGTGGTCGCCGTATCATTAAAAAAAAAAAAAGAGAGAAAGGAAGAGAAGAAGAAAGAGATCGGAAGAGCCACGTCACAGTAAGCGTGCGATGTGTACATCCTGTATAGCTACACGAGTGCTCTCGAGCAGCGTCCGATGCGTACTGTCTGCG
>CALCCX010000191.1 GCA_937900165.1 uncultured Acidimicrobiia bacterium
TTGATTTGTCTGTTGGATTGTATTATTTATGTGTCGTTTTCTTTTCTTATTGCTTCTTCATCAGTGTTTTATGTTTCTATTTTTTTTTTTTTTTTTTTTTTTTTCAAGCAGAAGACGGCATACGAGATATATCAGTGTGACTGGAGTTCAGACGTGTGCTCTTCCGATCTAAGCGGGACACGGTTGGCGTGGGCAACCGCGGCGGCCGTAACCATGTTGGTGGAGCCTGGCCCAATCGAGGACGTCGCAATCATGATGCGGCGGCCACGCATCGCTTTGCCATATGCGACCGCCGCCAGCGCCATCGACTGCTCGTTGTGACCCCGCCAGGTTGGCAGCTCTTCTTGAACAGGTTGCAACGCCTCGGCCAGGCAGGTGACGTTGCCGTGCCCGAAGATGCCGAATACTCCGGCAAAAATCGGCAATTCCTCTCCTTCAACGGCAGTGCGCTGAGCGAGGAGCCACTTGACGATCGCCTGGGCCGTGGTCAGTCGCACAGTCTCCATCGCTAGCTCCGCACTTTGTCCAGGTACTCCTTCATTCCACTCCGCAAGAATCCGTCAGGGCTCGTGGTGAAATAGCGTGCGCCCTTTGCGAGCCAGCGCGTTGCAAAATCCGCAGTGCCCGCATAGATGCCGAGGGTCTTGTCGGAGGGAACGACCACCTCTGCCACCCGATCCATGGCAGCCATGACGTCTGGGTGACTCAGGTCGCCGGGATGGCCGAGGGAGTGTGAGAGGTCGGTCGGTCCAATGAACAGCACGTCCACGTCTTCCACGGCGACGTATTCCTCAATGGCATCCACTGCCTGGATGGTCTCGATGTGCACGATGACCATCGTCTCGCGGTTCGCCCGGACCGTGTAGTCGGCGATCGATTCGTGGATGCCCCAGTCGGACGCCCGGCTGCCTGCCAGACCCCGAACGCCCCGCGGCCCGTACTTCACAGACTGGACCGCCTGCTCAACCCCGGCCGAAGTATTTACCCATGGCACGTGAATTCCATGCACGCCGGTATCCAGGAATCGCAGAATGAGATGTGGCTGATTGTTCGCGACTCTGGCCAGGGGGGTGATGCCGCGCACTTCCACCGCGCGGCACAACTCTTCGACATGGTGGGCCTCCAGCGGCCCGTGTTCCCCGTCGAAGATCATGAAATCCCACCCGAGCATTGAGATGAACTCGGCCAGCGCAGGATCCCGGTAGCGGGTGAAACATCCGAAGACCGCCTCACCAGCCGCCAGCTTCGCCTTTGTCTTGTTCTCAAGCATCATCCCTCAGTTCTAGTCGTCGACATCGAGGCTCGTTACGTCTTGCCACGCCCCCGATTCCCAGGAACGTACCATCGCCGCGGCCACAGACGCGTTGGCCAGCGCGACATCAAAGCCCGGGGTGTGAGGACGTCCCTCGGCGACGGAGCGTAGGAACTCCAGAGCCTCGATCATCTTCATGTCCTCGTATCCAATCGAGTTGCCGCCGCCGGGAACAATATGGCCTTGATGAGGAAAGGTATCGCCGGCAAGCACTTCCACGAACCCATCGTTGTGTTGTTCTTCTGGGAGGTAAAGCTGTAGTTGGTTGAGTTTCTCATGATCCCAACCCATCGCTCCCTTCGAGCCATTCAACTCGAAGGCCATGGAGCTCTGCGGCCCGAAGATCGAACGATCGGCCTCCAGCGTTCCTCGCACTCCGTTGGCGAATTCGACCAAAGCGCCAACGTAATCCTCGTTGGTAACCGGACCGGTCGGATCATCTGATTCGCCCCGTTCGTAGTGGGTCTGGTTGCCGGGCCTGGGTAGGGGCCGGTCCTTCACGAATATTTCCTTGACCGAAACCAAACGCCGAATCGGACCGCACAGGTGCTGGGCCATATCGATCGCGTGGGACATGATGTCGCTCAGAGCGCCGTAGCCGGCCTCTTCCTGTCGATACCGCCACGACAACAGTCCAAGTCTGTCACGGCCGTACATCGTGAAAAACCTTCCGCGGTAATGGGTCAGGCCCCCGAAACGCTTCTCGTCGATGAGGCTCTTGGCGTACTGGACCATCGGCGCCCAGCGATAGTTGTACCCGACTCCGGTGATCACGCCGGCCTGCAGTGCAGCCGCCTGCATGGCGGCGGTCTCTTTGGGCTCGATGCCGACCGGCTTCTCGCAAAAGATGTGCTTGCCGGCCGCGGCCGCGGCCTCGGCTATTTCCCTGTGCAGACCATTGGGAGCCGTGATGTCGATCACATCGATGTCATCCCGTTCGATGAGTTCGCGCCAGTCGGCGACACCGGTCTCGTATCCGAAATTGGACATGGCCAGATCGACTCGGTCTGGTGCCGTGTCGGAGACGGCGACCAGACGGGGGGTGATTCGGTAGTCTGAAAAGTAGGTGGGGATGCTTCGGTACGAGCGGGAATGGGCTTGGCCCATCCAGCCAAAGCCGACCAATCCGATGCCGATCGTCTTGGTCACGTCCTGGCCGCCATTGTCTCCCAGACCTCAGGGTTGACCAGGTGAGCCGGCCGATCCCCGTCCAATACTTGAATCGCCTGAGCGAATGCCGTGCGGAAAATGCGACGTTTGCCTTCGAAGGTAGCGGACGCCACGTGGGGAGTCACGATCACATCATCGCGGTGCAACAGCTCGTGGCCCGCTTCGAGTGGCTCTGGGTCGGTGACATCCAGGCCGGCCCCCATCAGCTTGCCTGAATCGAGCGCGTCGACAAGAGCATCTGTGTCGACCAAACCTCCTCTGGCGGTGTTTACGAACACCGCACCGTCCTTCATCGCAGCGAACTGTGCCGAACCAAGAGCCCCGGCGCTGCTCAGTGTGAGTGGCATGTGAAGTGAGACTACGTCTGCGGCTCGGAGCATGGCATCCAGGGAGGCGGCCCTCGTGGCACCATCGAACGCGGCACCATCCAGGAACGGGTCATAGGCGATCGTGTCCATCCCGAAGCCGGCGGCAGCAGCCGCCACGCGCCGGGCAATGCGCCCGTAGCCGGCGAGACCGAGCATCTTGCCATTGAGTTCCATGGCTGCGTGGCCGGTGAAGAGGTCACTTTTGCCGGCTGCCAGATCGGCCGCAGCGCGTTTGACGTTCTTGGCAACGGCCAGGATCAACGCCATGGCATGTTCGGCGGTAGACACCGTCGGCCCGTCTGGGGTGTTACATACGGCGATTCCACGTCGAGTGGCTTCGTCGACATCGACCTTTTCTACACCAATACCCGTCCGTACGATTACCGCCAGGTTCGGAACTCGATCCAGTACGGCGGAGTCATAGGAGTAGCTGCCGGCGATGACGCCCCTGGCGCCTGCTATCCCGGCAAATGGTTGCCGGCTGGTGCCCGGACCGAAAATCTCGGCACGAGAGGTGACCTCGTCGACGAGATCGGGCAGGACGCGACGTTCGAACCACACAGGGTGCAGAGTTCTCGCGGTCACAACGTCGCCGTGAGCTCTCTGAGGTACTCGATGCTGATCCTGGCATCAACAACAGGACCCTTCCCCGGCTCAGGACTCTCCTCCAATGACTTGTCCTGCTCGAGCACGTACCAACCTCGGTATCCAGCCCCCTCGAGGGTTCGGACCACACCGGCTATATCGACTCGGCCTTTGCCCAGCGGCGTGAACATTCCGTCGATGACGCCCTGCCGAAACTTCATCTCCCCGGCCCGCACCTTGTCTGCAATATCGGAATCGACATCTTTTAGATGAACGTGGTGGATTCGGTCGGCGGCAAGTTTGGCGATGTCGACCGGATCGGTGCCCGCCAGATCCAGGTGACCGGTGTCGAGGCACAATCCGACATCGCTCCACTCCAGAAGGCGTTCCACTTGAACCCCGGTTTCCACGGCCATGCCCCAATGGGGATGGAGCGCGGTGACTAGACCTTGGTCTCCGACGAGCCTCTCGAGGCGTCCGAGGTTGGCCAGAAAGACCTCCCACTCCTCGTCGCTCATATCAACCGAGGTGTCATACCCGTCGTGGTGAGAGGACGGTCCCAGCACGAGGACCCTTGCGCCCGTGGTCGCCAACTGCTTCGAGGCTCGTGCAACATAGTCCAGCTCATGCTCGACAAGATCCGGGCGGTAGAGCAGCGCTGGAACAAATCCACCGACAACATGCAGATCGTAGGTCCCCAGGTAGTCGGCGAGATGATCAGGATCTCGTGGCAGGTACCCGTCAGGCCCGAGTTCGGTGGCGCCAAGGCCCGCCTCGGTCATCTCACTCATGACTCGATCGCGATCCATCAGATGCCCCCAACCCGGGGACCCGTCTACACCCCACGTTATCGGTGCCCCGGCAATTCGCGCCAGTAGATCGCTCACTCGATCTCCTCCAGGTGGACGGTGCGCCCCTCATTGAGCGAGATCTCGCATGCGGTCGCAACTCTCAGATCTGCGTACGCGTCGTGGTGATTCGACGCCGGGCTTTCCTGGCCGAGCGCCACACGGACGAATGCTTCGATCTGCGATCGGTATGCGGCATCAAATCGATCCCAAAAGGTGAGGATGGGATTGGTGGGCGCGGGGACACCTGGCTCAGTGGAGTGGATTGGAGTGCGCTCGTCCCACCCTGCGGCGACGCTCTGCTCCGAACCAAAGACCTCGAGGCGCACGTCGTAGCCAACCGGGTCGTGGCGCAGGCCGGAAAGCTGGGCCAAGGTGCCGTTGGTCATCTCAGCGATAACCGTGACACTGGAGACGTCTCCCAGATCACCGATCTGAGAGAATCCGAGGGCAGATCCGATGGCGGTCACAGACACCATGTCCTGTCCGGTCACGTAGCGCACGATGTCGATGTCGTGAATGAGGCAATCTCGAAAGATCCCGCCCGAGACCGGGATGTAGTCGAGGGGAGGCGGCGCAGGGTCATGAGTCTGACTCCTCACCAGGTAAGGGGTTCCGAGCTCACCGGCCTCGATGCGATCGCGAATTGAACGCATCGCAGGGTCGTACCTTCTCTGGAATCCCATCTGGACCGTGATGCCGGCATCGTCTATCGCCGCGATTGCGCGGCGGGTACTCGCGAGATCCAGGGCGATCGGTTTTTCACAGAACGTCGTGGTGCCCGCCGCGGCGGCGGCCTCGAGCAGCGCGACGTGGGTGTCGGTGCTGGATGCGATCAGGACCGCGTCAGCCCGATCGAACACCTCGTCGACTTCGACCGGCTCGGCGTTGGCGAGTCCGGCAGCAACTTGCGCGGCTCGCCCGCCAACGACGTCGGCAATCAGGACGGCACCTACGCCGGCAGTGGTGCTGAGTATCTTGGCGTGATTTTCGCCAATTCTGCCCGCACCAATCAGGCCCACTCTCATCTACGAACCCCTCAATCGAACTGTCGAACCGTAATGGAACGTTCCAACCACCTAAGAGCCACGGTAACGACAGACGCGAAAAAGTGTCAAGCCCCAGCCCATTGGCAGTGCAAATCTGTTGCACGGCGCAGCGCGGCGCCACTAGGGTGCCGCCAACGGCGTTTGGAGCGTTCCAAATGCCGTTGACCAACCGGGCCCCTCGCCATCGGCGGGTGTTCCGGGAGGCGAGAATCCGTAGGAAGGCGGGCTCCATGAGGGGCGTCCCAAACGCCCATCGCGACAGCTCGTACTTCCAGACGAGGGAGCGACTTGATGAAACGATTGAGGTTTTTGGCAATTTTGGGCGTCATTGCCCTGGTGGCCGCGGCGTGCGGCAGTGGAGAAACGACCGAAGCCACCACTGGTGGCGGTGATGGGGCAACGACTACAGCCGCCGACGACGTCGCCCTGAGCGTAGGCTCTGGCCTCACCTTCTACATGGCCACCCACTCAGACGATGGGGTGTTCTGGTCCGTCGTCAAGAAGGGAGCCGAAGACGCAGCGGCGGCGGTAGGCGCCGAAATGGTCTGGAGCCCATCCAGCAACGATCCCGAAAGACAGGTCCAAGACATCGAAGCCGCAGTTGCTGCAGGAGCGGACGGGATTGGCGTCTCGTTGGCCAACCCGACCGCCGTGGCTCCCGCCGCCGCAGCCGCAGTTGCTGCCGGTATTCCAGTGGTGACGCTCAACTCTGGCGTGAACGACTACCAAGACATCGGTGCCATCACCCATGTCGGTCAGACCGAGGTTGTAGCCGGCAACGGTGCGGGCCTGCGATTCAACGATCTCGGCGCGACCAAGGTTCTCTGCGTCCAGCAAGAGCAGGGCAATGTAGGCCTCGAGGAGCGATGCGAGGGTCTCGTCGCCACGTTTAGTGGTGAGGTAGTCACTCAGTTCGTGGGCCTCGACTCAAGCCCTGACGAACAGATCAATACGATCGCTGCCCAGCTCGCAGCCGACACCGACATCGATGCCGTGCTCGGTGTGGGTCCGAACGTCGCAGTGCGCGCCGTCGAGGCGGGAACCCAGGCAGGTCGTGACCTGTTCATCGGTGGGTTCGACATCTCAACGGACAGATCGGAAGAGCGTCGTGTAGGGAAAGAGTGTAGATCTCGGTGGTCGCCGTATCATTAAAAAAAAAAAAAGAAACAAACATCATCTGAATTATAACCTAACATGTAACATAACCGATGAACGCACCCCTGTACAATCGAAGAGACAATCTGATCACACACCTGATCAATCTGCCACGATGCCCAC
>CALCCX010000192.1 GCA_937900165.1 uncultured Acidimicrobiia bacterium
GATCGAGAGTGAGCACCCCCAAATTGAAGGCGGCGACTGTCCGACCTTGACCATTGACCGCGTAGAGCACCGCCCCATCCCCAGAATCGTTGTGTACCCATGAGATCGACTCGTAACGCCTCGAGCGCACGATTCCCGACACCTCTCGGAGCCGCTCATCCTCCAGGGTTGCCATGGCCACGGGGGCGTCATACGACAGGCACAGGTTGTCCGGTGGTTGCACCAATGTCGCCGGAGTCATGCCAGTGGAACCTCTAGTCCCCACTTCAGGGGTCAGAGCATCTTCCACCGACGAAGGATCGGCCGACGGGACGACATTGCCGCCACAGGCCACGATTCCGATCAGGGAGAGGAGCAGAAGTCGGCGCATTGTCGGCGAGTGTGGCAGCCATCAGATTCAACGAGAACGATCAGCGCGTTATTGCGACCACCTCTGCGCAGGTGATCCTGACGTAGTCAGTTGGGTCCAGGAAGATCTGCACGCCTCGAGCACCTCCCGAAACCCCGATTCGATCGTACAACTCAGCAGTTTCGTCGAGGAAGACTCGATAGGCCCGTTTCGCCGCCAGCACCGTCACGGACCCTCTCACGTAGCCGGACAGTTGTTCGATTTCGGTCGACTGGACCATCGCCGTCGTTCTGTCTCCGCTGACCTTGGCGAGAGCCTTCAGGTCGAGCTCACTGTTGGCGGGGACCACAGCAAACACTGGGCCGGAACGATCGCCTCGAATCAGCAGCGTCTTGAAGACCGTGCCCGCCTCAACCCCGAGCTCCTCGGCCACCCTGAACGCTGAGAATCTTGACATGTCCAATTCGTGGGTTGCTACCTCGTAGACGACGCCTGCTCGGTCGAGGAGGCGCGCCGCATTCGTCTTGGAGGGGCTCACGGTCTAGCTGAAGGTGTCACACCGGTTGGCGTCTCCGGTTGTGTAGCCGGTGCTGAACCATTCGACCCTCTGTTCCGAGGATCCGTGCGTCCAGGTCTCTGGATTGATGCGACCAGTGACTGACGATTGGATGCGGTCATCCCCGACGGCTGCTGCCGCGCTCAAGGCTTCTTCTATGTCTCCAGTTTCGAGGACATCACCCCTTTGGAACATCGAGTTCGCCCATATTCCAGCGAAGCAGTCGGCCTGCAGCTCGAGACTGACCGACAATTGATTGCGCCGGTCTGGGTCTTGGCGGCTGAGGCTCTGGACCAGGCCACCTCCTCCGCCCCCACCGCCGAAAAACAAGGCGAGGAGGATCCCGATGATTCCCAATCCGCCGGCCCCGGTAGCTGCGCGGCCACGCGACATTCCCCTCCGGTCCTGCACATTCGCGCTTCGTTCAAGTCCCCGCCAACGCACTCGAGTCTCCCTCTCCACAATGCAATGGCGAGCCTAACCAACCACCTTGGCGGCCCGCATCCGTCGTTCCTGGCAAGATCACAGACTTCGTCTGCTCAGCTCCTCAGTCAGCGCGGCGGCATCGTAGGCCATCAGCGCAGGGTCCCACGGACGCCCCGCAATGATCGGTTCCTCGTCAAGCAGCTCCACGACCTTGTCGCGCAGGGTGCGAGCCCATGCTCTGCCTTTGGCGAAACTCTCTTCCGAAACGGTGCCGTCCGAATTGGCCCTGAAGACGCCGGCATGCGGCGTCGGGCTGGCACGCGATCCGCGCTCTCCGTATACGAGCAGCACTGAACCGGCAGGCACGTCCTGCACACCTCCGGGTGCTATGAAGTCGCCCTCGAACGCCCAACCGGTGTCGCGGCTGACATCGACGGAATGCACCACCTTCGCCCAACTCTTGTGACGATCGTCGCCGAGCTGTGGCACATCGACGGCGATGATCACGTCATCGTCCATATTGCGCACTTTAGGCGAGCCGGCGCACCCCGACCACCCTCCAGCACCAGCGGCCGAGGGCCTCAACCAGCCAGCTATGGTCTCGCCCATGTCCGACTTCGTGCATTGGTTACACCTGGTGGCGGCCGCTGTTTGGACCGGCGGGCTCATCACCCTTGGGGCACTGATCCCCGCGCTTCGCAAGGCAGGAGCGGACCGACCGATGCTGCAAGCGGTCGCCAGACAATTCGGCCGACTGTCCTGGACGGCTATGGGCGTGGCGGTGATCACCGGCATTATCCAAGTGGTTCAACTCGACATCGCATCCGATCTACGGAATACGTTCGGACGCAGTCTGTTCGTGAAACTACTGGCTGTCGGCCTGGCCGCGGGCCTGGCACTGGCTCACCAGTTGACGGCCAAGAACTCAACCCCGGCGGTCAGGGGCGCGATGCAGGGAGCAATTCTGTTGGCAAGTCTCGGCATTTTCGCCGCAGCCGTTGCCATGTGAGTTTTCAATGCAAGACGCACAGCGGATCTTGGCGGTCGTCAATCAGGTTGGACTACCGTTCCCTTGTCGTTTGACAGCCACGATACGCCCGCGTAGCTCAGGGGATAGAGCGACCGCCTCCTAAGCGGTAGGTCGCAGGTTCGAATCCTGCCGCGGGCGCGCAGTGTCGCAACCGCCAAGACGTCCATAGGCTGGGCCGACCAGACCTGGAGGGTCTACATGCCGAACAACTACGAGCGCCTCACTTCGCTGGACGCGTCATTCTTGGCGCTCGAGACGCGCACCACTCATATGCACGTCGCAGGCGTTTCGATCTTCGATGCCAAGAACCTTCATCAAAAAGATGGCGGTCTGGACATCGATCGGATTCGCGCCTTCATAAATTCGCGCCTTCAGTACGTCCCACGGTACCGCCAGCGGATCGCCTGGGTTCCTCTGGAACGTGCTCCGATCTGGGTCGACGACGAACACTTCAACATCGATTTCCATGTTCGTCACACGAGCTTGCCGAAACCAGGGACCGATGAGCAGCTCAAGAAGATGGCGGGTCGGATTCTGTCCCAACAACTCGATCGAGCCAAGCCGCTTTGGGAGATGTGGATCATCGAGGGACTGGAGGGCGACCGAATGGCGATGGTCACCAAGATTCACCACTGCATGGTTGACGGCGTCGCCAGCACCGGGATCATGGGTGCCCTGCTCAATGTGGTCCCGACGTCGGAAATCGAAGAATCAGCCGGTTGGGCCCCCACTCCACCCCCCAACGGCGTAGAGATCATGGCCGGAGAGTTGAACCGCCGACTCAAGCAGAACGCCTCACGCATGGCAGACGCTCGCATGGCTCTCGCCGACACTCAGGCTTATGCATTCAACGCAGCTCGTAAGGCGAGGGCGAGTTGGTACTCGTTGACCAGCGGGTGGTTGTCGCCAGCCCCGATAACTCCGCTCAACGGGCAGATCGGTCCCAATCGACGCTACGACTGGGTGGAGATCGGTCTCGACCGCATCAAGTCGGTGCGTAAGGATGTCGGCGGAACGGTCAATGACATCGTTTTGGCGACAATGGCAGGGGCAATCCGATCCCTGTTCTTGAACCATCCAGAAGTTGAGGACCTCGATATGGAATTTCGGGTTCTGGCCCCGGTGAGTGTCAGGACCGGTAAGGCATCTGAGCTCGGCAACCAGGTGGCCATGTGGCTCGTACCTCTTCCTCTCGCCGACCCCGATCCCCTCTCCCGTCTCTCCTCGATCAAGATCAAGACCGAGCACCTCAAGAACACGGAACAGGCGTTGGGAGCATCGACCCTCGTGAGCGCCTCAAGTGGGGCGCCTCATCAGCTCGTGTCGTTGGGGGCCCGCCTTGCCACCGGAGTGCGGCCTTTCAACATGACGGTCACCAACGTGCCTGGGCCTCAATTCCCCATGTACCTGCTTGATGCCGAACTCCTTCACCAGTACCCGGTGGTGCCGCTTTGGCATGGGCACGGAGTCGGAGTCGCGCTCTTTTCATACAACGGCCAGGTGGCCTGGGGCATCAACGCCGATTGGGACATCGTCCCCGACACAGCGGCGTTCGGACAGGCGATCCTGGATTCTTTCGAAGAGTTGACCGATGCCGCCAAGCAGGAAGCCGCCATCTCGTAGGAACCTGTTGAACAATGACGGAGTGACAGCCCCTGGCGGTTGAGAACCGAACCGGGAGCCGGCCGGCGTCCACCGATCAAGACGTGAACACGGTGTCCCCAGACGGCGACAATCTCATCGTCACCGGTTGGTTCTCCAATTCGGTGCAAGTGATCGATCCCGCCGACGGCGCGATCCTCGAGGACATCCGAACGTTGGCGGTGCCGACCAACGCGATCCGCCACGGTGAGCGACTTGTCGCCGCCACGATCGGAACCGGCAACATCGTCGATGCGACCACAGGCGAAGAGATCCTTGGCGGCCTCAGCGTGCCGCTCGGATTGGCATCCGATGGACAAACGCTGTACGTCGGCGACTGGGCGACGGGAATCATTCACGCCGTGGCCCCAGACGGCACCTCCACCGTCGCCGTGACGGGGTTGACCACACCAGAGGGGCTGGCCATTTTCGGAGATCGCCTCCTGGTGGTCGAAGAGGCCCTCGACCGGATTGTCATCGTCGATCCCATCTCTGGACGCATCGTCCCCATCATCGAGGGGCTCAACCTCGGCTCGCGGGTGATACCGGGGGCAGTGCCGTACGGAATCTTCAATGGCGTCGCCATGGATCGCAACGCCATCTACGTCACGGGCGACGGTGACAACACGGTTCAGGTGTTCCGCGTCGATCGGCCTTGAAAAGCGAACCGCCCCAGGTCCCGATTGAGTGAACCAGGACGACTCGACAAAGGAGAAACAATAAAAAACGGAATCGATTGCGACTGCTGTTGGCCCTCACCGGCGCCATTGGGATGGCCATGACTCCGTTATGCCTGTAACGCCTCCAGACACTGAATGGCCTCGTCCGCCCGGTCGGCGGGAACGAGAATGTGGTCGTGGTAGAAGCCGGCAAGGACGTTGCAGGAGATTCCGCTGCTGGCCAGCACCGTGGCAACCGCCGCAGTAAGTCCGACTGCTTCCAAAGAACTGTGCACGTCCAAGGTCAACCAGGCCGCCTCGAATCCGACGTCCCAGCCATACTGACCGGCAGCCTCGACCGTGGAGACAACTGTGAACCCTTCGTCTTCCGACACGATTGCCTCCACCCCGGCGCCCAGTTCGACTGGTTCCGCAACGGAAACAACGGTGTACCTCCCTGGCCGCACCGTCACCGACAGATCGGCGAGCATCTTGGCTAGATCGGTTTGGCCTGGCATGTGCGAATCGTAGGGCCTTGGTTCGGCCGCATGACGAAAATCGGTGCCGCGACTGGCCTCAGTGTTGCTACATGATCTTGGGCAGAAACGATTGCAATCTCCGAAAGAACGTCGAACGAGCGACGGCGTCTGTCGCTCCTAGCGACCTCGCCCTCACCATCGCGACGTCGTCGACATGCGGACCGAAGGCAATGACTTTGGCGCCCAAAGCGGCCAATGCCGTGATCGCCTCATCAGCATCTGGGTTCTGGAGGTCCACGAAACAGGTCGGCGGGACTTTGGCGATGCCGGCGACATCTGTCCAGGCAACCATTTCCCAATCAGGCAGCATCGCACCAAACTTTGATCTGTCCATCAGATTGGACGAGAACACGCCGAACTCAGGCCTCCGGGCGACCTGCATTGCGGCCGCCTTGGCCGCGCCCCAGGCCAGGTGAGCATGCCAAGCGTCTTCTCCAAGCTGATGACTGGAAGCCGGGGCCAATCCGTAGACATCGCCGGGAATGGCAGAGACCGCAACCGAATCTCTGCTCACCACAGGCACACCCAAACCTGCGAGCGTGTCTGTGGGAAACCGCATCGCCTCCTGGAGCAACTCGAGAGGGCTCCTGCGCTGCTCATCGAAGGGGGTTCCCACCAGTTGTTCAAGCGCTGAGCGCAACCACTCCTCGGCCTCTGCCAGAGATTCGCCAACCCCCTCTGTCCACTCCACGCCCATCTCTGCGAGTCGATTCTCTACTCGAGGTCGGATGGCTGCGACGAATTCGTCGATGATTGCTGGATAATCATGGCGACCGCTCATCCGGTGAACACCTGCACGACCATGAGTCCAAGCGGACCGGAAACGGCCCCTATCCCGACGCGACGGTACCGTGAGTCGAGGAGATTCGTGCGGTGCCCGGGGCTGGCCATCAGACCCTCGTGCACAGACGCCGCGGTCGGCGCGAGGGCCAGGTTCTCTCCGACAATGACAAACGGAATTCTGGCAGCGGCCACCCGATCCAGCACAGTGCCGGTGATCGGCGAAAGATGTGAAAAATATCCATCAACGTACATCTCCATCGCATGGCTCTGCGCCAAAGTCGCCAACGTCTCGGAGAATGCGAGAGGCTCCGTCCCCGCTTCAACCCTGGCCCGGTTGAGCAGCTCGAACACCTCGAGTGCATCCTCAGGTGCCGGGTCGACATCTGATGATGCAGCGATGGTCACGACCTCGTCACCCTGGATGATGACTTGGCGGTCGCCGACCAGCTGATCGAGGTTGACCAGTGCCTCCAGCACCCTGTCCCCTGCGATCACGTTGACCAGGTTGGCGGCCGTCGAACCTTCTCCCACCAGTAGTCCGGCAACGCTGGACTCGTCGATCGCCTGGTCTGCATCTTCGTTGAGCGGGAGGGCGGTCAGAATGTAGAACGTGAGGGTGAGCACCCCGCCCAGCCACAGCATCGAAAGGGCGACCCCGCCCAGCTGGTCACCACGGTCCACGGCGGCCCTATGGGTCATGACCCGCCCAGCCACCCACACTGCCCCGCTCATCAGACCGATCGACAGGATCGAGACGGCCACAAAACGGGCCGCCAGGGAGGAGACGCCGGCCCAGGACTCGATGACACTGCCGAGCCGCGGGCCAAGCCGGAAAGAAAATAGAGCCACCAACGCGAGCAAAACCACCGAAACGAGCTCGCGCAGCACCCCGCGTCTCCATCCACGGAGCACGGTCAACGCAGCGAGGACCCCTATGACAAAGTCGATCACGCCGTGGCTGAGATCACGACTCGTCGTCTGGCGATGACAGATCACCTTCCGCTGTCTCGGTCTCCACAGGAGACTCATCGGCGGCCAAATCCTCGGATCCCTCGGATCCCGTGGTCCGCCGCAGCCGGTCACCAATGCGCTCGGGCTCGTGCTCCACGATCATCGCCTCGGCTGCCTCGTCCCAGGACTCGTCCAGGACACGGGTTCTCCAAATGTGGCCGGCGATGATCTTGATCACTGCCAAACTCGGGACCGCTATAAGTAACCCGAACAGGCCGGCAAGAGAGCCCCCGGTCAGCAAGGCCAGGATGATTACGACCGGATGCAGCTTCACAGTCACCCGCAGCACCATCGGGCTGATCAGTTGGTTGTCCAACTGCTGGATGGCGAAAAACGTCGCCACCACCCAAATCGCCTTTGTTGGTTCACCGGCGATGAGTGCTGACGTCAATCCAAGGGCTCCTCCGACCCAGGGCCCGATGAAAGGAATAATGTTGAGAAACCCCGCCGTCATTCCGACTACCAACCAGAACGGCAGGTCGAGGATGTAGAGGCTGATACTCGAAAGAACTCCCACGATGAACGCCACCAGAAGTTGTCCCCTGACGAATCCGCCAACCGCCCTGGCGACCTGACGACCAACGTGGGCTACCTCGTCTGCAAGGGCAGGCGGGACCAGACGCTGGGCGGCCTCCTTCAGCGCCGGTGCATCCATGAGAATATAGAAGGCCAGCACCGGAGCGAGCAGCACTATGAGAAGTATCTCGGCGACCCCGAGGGCGATCTGGCCGGCCCGACTCAATGTCTCGACAATGACCTGCTGGTTGGCGGGGTCGGCAAACCATTCTCGGATCGCGTCAGACATTTCGTCGAGCCTCGGCCGAACATCCACACCAACCCCGACGCTGTCGGCAAGCCTGCTCAGCCAATCGGAAATGGACACGATGACCTCGGGGAAACGCTCCACGAGTTCGCGGCCCTGAGCGGCAATTTCGGGCAGGACCAGAAAGCCAAAAAGAACCAGAAGGCCACCGAACCCGATGTAGGAGAGGCACCCGCCGACGAGCCTCGGCAGACCTCGGGTGGCCAACCAGTCGACGAACGGCTTGAAAATGTAGACGAGAATCACGGCGAGGATGAGGGGTGGCCAGATGATCTGAACCTTGATGATCAACCACACGAGGATGGCGATGAGGATCGCGGTGCCAACCAGGCTCCAGGCGGCGATTCCCAAACGTCTGATCCGCTCGTATGTGGGTTCAGACATTTCATGCTCCCAGGACGTCTGGTCGGCGAGCCAGTGTACCCGGGGCAACGACCGATGGCGCAAAGCCGATTAGAACCCTATAGCGGGCTCGGCCGGTCATCGGGAGCGCCTTGTTGCCACTGGCGACCCCAGCCCTTAGGGGTTGACGATCTCGATCACGCCCGTTCCAGAAGTTCCGATGCGGATGACCGGGCCGCCGGCTTCGAAACGGGCTCCGGATTCTGTCTGTTCCCAATTCGGCGGAGTCGTCGCCACGCCCTCCAGTTCAACCGCTGTATCAACAGGGATCACGACTCGAAGATCCCCTGTCAGAACCACCTGGACGTCATCGACGGGCGTGCCCAGCCAAACAGTCCCGGATCCTTCGACTACCAGATCGCTGACCACCAAGCCGCGCAAGTCGACATCGATTTCGTCGGCCACAATGTTCAGCCGCCAGGCGGGCGAGCGGGAGAGATCCAGTCGCCAGCCGGCAGATGCGAACCACCCGGCTTCGGCCCGCTCCCGTAGCTCGATCGTCGCCGATCCGTCTGCCAAACGTTCAAGCGCCTCGGCCGGGGCAACCCCGCCGCCGCTTCGCAACAACCGAACTTCATAGAGGTTGTCCGCGTCGTTGCCCAACTCCACGAGTCCGTCGACCTCCAGAGACAACCCAGCTGACGAAACCTCTGTTGAAGGTCCAGAAAAATCTGCGCTGGCAGACGGCAGCATCTCCCAGGCTTGGAGGTGCAGGCTGACTGCGATGGCGACCCACGAGAAGAGCAGTAGCGGAAGCACAGCCCCTATCCGGACCACGCCTTTGCGTCTCAGGGGCCACAAGGCCATAGAAATCAAAAGGGCGAGAACCCAGGCCGGCCAGAAGGAGACCACGTCGAGAATCGCCGCCCTCATCAGGACACCTGCCAGAACGGCTAGGAGCAATGCAGCGGCCACGAGGGCGAAAAGAACCCAGCCAAGCCTCGGCCACAGTCCCGATCGGGACTCTCCATTCGTTTTTCCCTCAGTGCTCACTCCGTGAATGATGCCCCAAGTACGACCGTGACGGGCGAACTAGGGCTCTCGAACGGAGTCACTTCGATCAACGCGTCAGGAACGACCACCGCGACTGCTTCGGCCTCCAGGCGAAATCCTTCCACATACCAAACTCTCGACTGGTCCAACGGGGTCTGGTAGTTGGTCGGTTCCGGCGTCTGGTATCCAAGTGCATCCAGCTCCCGGACCAGGCGGGCGGCCAGGCCTGACCGGCGTGTCGAATTCAATACGAGGACCGAGACCTCTGAGGGATCCAACGCAACGGGAGGCTCTGGCCCGGTAGTAGTGGTGGTGGCGGCCGGGGGAGGAGCGGTAGTGCTCGTGGCCGCCTCAGTTGTAGTCGTGACAGTCGACGTCGTGGTTGAGCTTTGCACGGTCGGCTCAGGGGTAGAAGTCTGGGCGGGCGGCGTGGTCGTCGAAGATGTGGCACTGCCGGCAAATGTAACTTCCGTCCCGTCCTCGCCGTCTCCTGAAGCCATCAGATTGGTGAGCACCCGCGAACCACCGATCAGGACAACGGCAAGTATCGCCAGCAGTACGGCGAAACGAAGGAGGTCACTTCCGACACTGCTCCGGGTCGGATCCGCATGGCGGCCAGGCATCAGCGCTCCGATTGTTTGGTTTGCTTGAGCTTGGCGGCAGCCCTGACGCGCCTGGACCGCAGAACAGTCATCGGGTCATAGGTAAGAGCCGTCGGCTTGTCGATGGCGGTTCTGAGAACTTGGTAATAGAGGGTCGAGCTGAATCCGAGCCGGTGGCGGATGTCCCTGTCCTTTGGTCCAGGCAACTGCCACCACGACCGCTCGAAGTCGAGCACCAGACGCTCGCGAGGTGTCAACATGGTCTGAGCCAGGGTAAGGCGAGTTCTCTCGGTGCAGGTGGATTTACAGAGGCAAGGCCGTCCGCTGTCAGCTATCCGTCATCCGCTATCCGCTTTCTGCCATCCGCCGCGGCCATTCTTGTCAGAGATGGCAGGGCGCTTGCAGCGGTCCGGTAGTCTTGGTGGGACGCTGGCGTAGCTCAGTCGGCAGAGCAGCCGCCTTGTAAGCGGCAGGTCGAGGGTTCGATTCCCTCCGCCAGCTCCACCAATCTGCCGTCCCCCAGCAGCCACACGCGATGGTGGCTCGCCCCTTGGCCTCGTTACGCGCATGGCCGGGGCGGACAGCGAACAGCGAACAGCGGAAAGCGGAAAGCGGAAAGCGGATTTACTCCACCTCTCCGAGATAGGCAGTCCGCATCTCCGGGTTGGCCAACAACGCCTCAGCGGTATCGGCCAGGACGATTCGGCCCGTTACGAGCACGTACCCCCGATCAGCGATCGACAGGGCCATCTTGGCATTTTGCTCTACGACAAACACCGTGGTTCCCGCCTCGTTGATCTGCTGAATGATGTCAAAGTTCTGCTTCACGAGGACCGGAGCAAGCCCCATCGAAGGCTCGTCCATCAGTAGCACCTGGGGGCGGGCCATCAGGGCCCTTCCTACTGCCACCATCTGCTGCTCACCACCAGACAGAGTGCCGGCCTTCTGGCCAAGTCGTTCCTTCACCCTCGGAAACAGATCGAAAATCCGCTCGAGGTCGGCCTCCAGGCCCTCGCCACCCCGAAGATACGCCCCGATCTCGAGATTCTCCAGCACGGTCATACGTTTGAAGAGTCGCCGGTTCTCGGGGACCATCGAAACGCCTGCCGCCACGACATCGGTAGTCGATGAGCCGGTCATCACCTCACCATTGACGAGCACATCGCCGGTGGTCGGCGTGACCATGCCGAGAATGGTCTTGAGGGTGGTTGTCTTTCCCGAGGCGTTGCCCCCCAACAGGCAGACTATTTCTCCGGCCTTGATATCGATGTCCACATCTTTGAGCATGTGAACCGGGCCGTAGTGGGTATTGATGCCTCTGAACTCCAGAACCGGCTCATTCACGAGGTCGCCTCGGCGTCGCGACCGAGGTACGCCTCGATGACATCCTCATTGGTTGATACATCTTCGTAGCTGCCCTCTGCGATCTGGACACCGTGGTCGAGAACGACAACCCGGTCAGAAACATCCCGCACGACAGGCATGGCGTGTTCGATGAGTACGACCGTCAAGCCGAGTTCATCGCGCATCCGGGTGATCAGGCCCGTGAGTTCCAATGTCTCTTTCGGGTTCATGCCGGCCGTCGGCTCATCGAGAAGTACCAGGGCCGGATCGGTGGCGATCGCCCTGGCGATCTCGAGGCGCCGACGGTTTGCGTACGACAACATGAAGGCAGGCTGTTCGTGGCGGTAGCCGGCCAAGCGGGTTCCGAAGAAGTCGAGCACTTCTTTGGCGCGGCGCTCGATGCTCTCTTCTTCCCGACGAAACGAGGGCGTTTGAAAAATGGTGGCCCACACGCCCTTGGAGGTCCGGCAGTGCTGGGCCACCATCGCGTTCTCGAGCACGGTCATGTTTGGAAAGAGGCGAACGTTTTGGAACGTTCTGGCAATCCCCAGCTTGGTGATGTCGCTGGGCGGAAGCGAGGTGATGTCGTTGCCTCGGAACACGATCGAGCCGGTATCGGGTACCGGCCGATGGTCTGAGGACCCGGTGGACGGCAGCATTCCAGAGATCGCATTGAAAAAGGTTGTCTTACCGGCCCCGTTCGGGCCGATCACACTCACGATTTCGCCCTCGTCGACCTGAAAGTCGATACCGCCAAGCGCTTGGAGGCCCCCGAATTTCTTGGCCAGCTGGCTGATCGAGAGCATGGAGGTCATGCCCGATCCTCGTCGGATTCGGTTGCGTCGGCGGGATCGAGCCAAGCATCTTGGAGAAATTCGTCTTGATGCAACTCCCGTGACCTGCGAACGCTAGGCAGCAGGCCTTCTGGCCGTTTGAGCATCATGAACACGAGCAAAGCGCCGTATATGAGCAACTTGAATTCTTGGAATTCCTGGAGCACTCCCGGCTGGGTTGGTCCGCCAAGGACTCCGATCAAGACCAACGCCCCAACCGCCACACCTGGAATGTTGCCCATCCCCCCGACGATCACCACGACCAGGACGATGATCGAAACCAGGAGAGCGAAGCTGTTCGGAAAAACGGACCCGACCTTCACCGCGAAGACCATTCCGGCAAACGAGGCCAGGATTGCCCCGATCACGAATGCCAGTAGTTTCACCTTTACCGTATCGATACCCATCGCCTCGGCGACGCTCTCATCTTCACGAAGGGCCGACCAGGCCCGGCCGAGCCGACTCTTGGATAGCCGGTACGAAACATATACGGCGATCACCACGAAGACTGCGACAAAGTAGACAATCGACTGAGGATTGATTCCCGCAATTTCTACCCCAACCAGACCAAGTTCTGCCGGAGGGATCTGGCGAACCCCCTGAGCGCCGCCAAAGGTCGGGGCCAGCCAGTCAGACAGGAAGAGGATGCGCACGATCTCACCGAAACCGAGGGTCACTATCGCCAAGTAGTCGCCCCTCATCCGAATCACCGGGGTGCCGATGAGGATGCCGGCCAGGGTGGCGGCAAGCAACACCGTTCCGAAGATGATCCAACCGTCGATCGTCGTGAAGTCCAGCGTCAACATTGGCGCGAAGCGCGGTGAGATCGGCGAGGTGAGAATCGCCGTGGTGTACGCGCCTACTGCAAAAAACGCCACATAGCCGAGGTCGAGAAGGCCGGCGTAGCCGATCACGATGTTGAGCCCCAGGCCCATCAGCAGGAACAGCGCCACATTGGCCAGCAGTTCGTTGACGAGGCTGCCGAGCAGCATCGGCAGAACGACTATTACGACCAAGGCCCCTGCCCCTCCAATCAGCCCATATTTGCGACGTGCCGGTCCCTCGAGATTCCGGATCCGGGTTCTGGCTCTACTGAACCCACCCCTGAACGCCCAAGAGGCGAGCCCCGCGAGGACCATCACCACGATCGCTCCTGGGATCTTCATCCCACCGTTGATCTCATAGAGAAAACGAGACACGAACGACAGGCCGACCTCGTCCAACACGTCTTCAACGACCAGTTCGAGAACAGCGGCACCAAAGGTCCAAACAACAGCGCCTACGAGCGCGTGGCGGAGACGAGGCGAGGCACCCGCCAATGCCCCCCCGATCGCACCGAGCAGCGCCCATCCTCCAACCAGCACGATCAATGCAAACCCGAAGCCACGACCAAAGGTCAAAAGCTCGGATGCCCGCTCCGTCAGTCGAATGAATATGTCGCTCAAAGACCCGGTACTGAAAATGAGACCAAACAGCCACACGGCCGCTCCGGCCAGGGCCCCGGTGGAAGCTCCCACGGCCACCTGGGCAACGCTGGGACGTCCTCCGGGGTCGGACGGAGCTCTCAGATCGGATGAGGCAAGGAAGCCGAACAGGACTGGTACCCAATAGAGGGCCACGAACCCAAGGCTCAGGACGGGGACGATCAGGATCCGCCCGTCGAAGGTCTGGAACATGCCGATGGCGATCACAAACGCGCCAACCAGGCCGCCGAGCAGGCCGCGGCGAGCGATCTTGGCCGGATTGGGGGCCGCCTTTGCCAATTCCGGTCCGGGCAGAGCCGACTCCACGACGGTGGCCATCAGGCTCGATCCTCCGCCGAGAGCCGCTCGCCCAGGAGTCCTGAAGGTCTGAAAATAAGCACCAAGAAGAGGGCGTAGAAGGCCACCACATCCTTGATCTGGAACAGGCCGGGTATCTCCTGTGACCAACCCAAGAACGAGGCGAGCGCTCCGACCAGGGCCACCGCCCCTGGCAGGTAGAGCAATGCCCGATCCAACACCTTGGCTGCGCCCACCGTCCCAAGCCCGACCAGCAACAGCACCACACCCATCACCGCCGGGATCTGCCATCTCAATCCGAACAGCACGATTTGGGGTCCTAGGCTCTCGAACACTCCAAGGGCCAATCCACCGACCATGGCTCCTATCAAGTTGCCGACCCCGCCCAGGACCGCGGCGGTGAACGCTTTGATACCTGGCAGGAAGCCGCTCAGTGCGTTGACCCCTCGGAACATGAGGGCGAACAGCACGGCGGCGACCCCGGCCATCGCTCCTCCAACCGCGAAGGTGGTCACAATCGTGCGATCGACATCGATGCCCATCAGCGCCGCGATTTCCTTGTCCTCGGCAACAGCCCTCATGGCTTTGCCGGTCTTGGTGCGATTGACGAACTGGTAGAGCCCGGTCATCGAGATCACGGCTACCACGATCACCAAGAGGCGGGTCCCCTCGATTTCGAAAAACCCGAGGTTGACGCGGTTGGTCAGCCAGTCAGGTGCCGCCGGGTAACTCTTGATCCGTTCCCCAAACAGCCCTCGCACCGCGTTCTGGAGGAAAAACGACACGCCGATCGAGGTGATCAACGGGATGAGTCTTGGCGCCGTCCTGAGTTGCCGGTAGGCCACCCGCTCCACGATCATCGCCACCAGCGTCGAGGTGAGCACGGCGGCGACGAACACTATGGCGATTGCCAATACGAAGGCCGATTCCCACATGCCACCGGGATTGGCTTCGGTGACTCCGATTCCGGCCAATGCGTCGGCGAAGAAAAACCCGACGATGGCTCCGAGCATGAAGACCTCGCCGTGGGCGAAGTTGATGAAGCCCAACACACCGTAGACCATCGAATAGCCGAGGGCCAGGAGACCGTAGAGCGCTCCCTGCGATATCCCGGCGATGAGCAGGTCCCGAAGCTGCGTGACGGTCTGGACACCTGGGGTGTCGTTCAACGCCAGAGCGATGTATCCGACCACGCCCCACAGGATGACGAAGCCTGAGAAGACCTTTACGGAGAAGAGGAACGAATCGACCCAGTTGAAGCTGATTCGGCGCGCCGAGCCGGCGACCTGAGTCGTGACAGTCATGGCGACAGATTCAAGTCGAAATCGACGGGCCGCGTCGAGCGGAGCGGGCGCCGAATGTCATCGACGCCCGCTCCTTCAGTCTTTCGACTCGATCTCTGGTTGCTATCCGCCAGTGATCAGGTCGATCAGGTCCTCACGCGTGGCCGAGTACACGACGTTGCTGGTCGCGGCCACTGCGTCACCTTCATGCAACACGACTGCGATGCGCTGGGCGCCACAGTCTCCAAAGGCGTCACAGGTGATCGTGCCGATGATGCCGGGGAAGTCGGTTGTCGCGTCGAGCTCATCGCGCAGCGCCTGGCGGTCGATGTAGACCGTCCCGTCTTCACTTTCAACCGCTACCGCGTCGATGGCGGTGAGCAGCAGGATTGTCGCATCGTACGAGTGGGCCCAGAACGCGGCACTCGGGAGCTCGTTGAACTCTGCCTCGTAGCGGGCCAAGAAGGCCTCGGCGTTCACACCGGTCGAGCTGGTGTTGTCTCCGAACGCGAGATCCGGACCGGAGAAGTACATTCCGGTGGTCTCCGGCAGCTCCAAGAATTCCGACACGAGCAGACCATCTGCGCCAATCAAGGTGACATCCTCTAGACCCGAAACACTTCCGATCTGCTGGACGATGAAGTCACCCTCCGGCTGGAAGATCGGGAAGTAGATCGCCTCAGGCGAGAACCCGGCAACTTCGGAGAGCACCGCCGTCATGTCGGTGTCGCCCTTGTTGACGGCTGTGAATACCACGACTTCGCCACCCAGCGCCTCGAACGCCGTCTGGAAGGCAGCAGCCAAGCCGTTGGTGTACGGGTCACCGTCATGGATGGCAGCAGCCGTGGTCAAACCCAGATCCTCAAACACGAACTTCGCCACGCCGGCCCCCTGAAAAAGGTCGTTGTGGGCGGTCCGATAGTAACCGGGGTTGTAGTCGGTGCCTGCGTTGCCCTGCATGTCAGAGGTCAGCGCCGGTGAGGTGTTCGACGGCGAGATAATGACCATGCCGGCTGCGCTGATCAGCGGCGCCGCGGCAACGGCCGCCCCTGAACATGACGTGCCAATGACGCCGATCACTTTCTCGTCGGCGACGATGGTCTGGCCGGCGGCCTGACCACCCTCAGCAGAGCAGAGATCGTCGAGCGGCGTGCCAAGGCTCACGTTGAGTCCCCTGATCGGGCCGTAGTCGTCGATGGCGAACTGGGTGGCGTTCTGGTTGGGGATACCCAAGAAGGCCACCGGGCCGGAGATGGCCTGGAGGCTCCTGATCTGGATGTCCTCGCCAGGGGCGAGTTCGACGGCCCCGAGCGGGCCCGCCACGAACTCATCCATCATTTCTTCGGTCGTCGCCGTGGTTTCCGCCGGCGTGGTGGTGGCGGTGGTTTCTTCTGCTGCTGGTGCCTCCGTCGCCGTCGTTGTGTCGCCTGCGCCGACGTCATCGCCATCGGCGCCGCAAGCGGCAGCAACGAGGGCAATGGCGAACAGCATCAGCACTTGGTATCTGTACTTACGCATGGTTCTCTCCTGTTTGGGAACCGACCGGCGTGGAGCCAGTCGGGAGATCAGACAGGATTCTACGCGCCTGAGTACGATTCGGCGACTTTCGCGACCAGTATCTTCCAGGTCATGTCGGCTGGGCCGCCGCCCTAACCCGCTGGACCTCGAACGACACCAACGCAGCCGCAACAGAAGCATTCAGCGATTCCATCCGGCCGGACATCGGAATGGCGGCGATCAGGTCTACTCGTTCACGAACCAGCCGGCTCAGCAGATCGGAAGAGCGTCGTGTAGGGAAAGAGTGTAGATCTCGGTGGTCGCCGTATCATTAAAAAAAAAAAAGCAATACCGTACCAAGAACACAGTGGTACAGTAGCATGTCACACGACTCAACC
>CALCCX010000193.1 GCA_937900165.1 uncultured Acidimicrobiia bacterium
TTTGTCTTTTTTGTGTGTTTTTTTTTTCAAGCAGAAGACGGCATACGAGATATATCAGTGTGACTGGAGTTCAGACGTGTGCTCTTCCGATCTTCGAGGGAGATGGCGTCGACGACATTGTCGGCATGGTGTATGCCAAGGACCTCTTGAGGTTGATGGACGAGGGCAGCGACCCGGTGACGGTGAGAGTACTGATGCGCGAGGCGTATTTCATCCCTGAAACCAAGGCAGTTTCCCAACTTCTCCGAGAGATGCAGTCGTCAAAATTTCATATGGCGGTGGTTGTCGACGAATTCGGCGGTACGGCGGGAATCGTGACGATCGAGGACCTGCTCGAGGAGTTGGTTGGTGAAATAGTTGACGAATATGACACCGAGGTTTCGATGGTTGAGAACCTTGGAAACGGTCAGTACTTGGTGGATGCAAGGCTCAGCGTTGACGATCTCAACGAGCTACTCGGAACCGACCTGCCAGACGATGAGTGGGACACGGTCGGCGGTCTGGTGTTGGGCCTGGCGGGCAGGGTGCCACTGGAGGGTGAGCAGTTTGATCTCGACGGTGCCCACCTGATCCCGGAGCGCGTTCAAGGTAGGCGGGTCGAACGGGTCAGGGTTGGACTGCGCGGCAAAGCCGGCGCAGCGTGAAGTCGGGTTTCGTACCGGTCGTTGGGCGTCCAAACGTCGGCAAATCCACTCTGGTCAACGCCTTGGTTGGCCAGAAAGTGTCGATTACGTCGTCTCGACCCCAGACCACCCGCAACGCAATCCGCGGCGTTGTCACCATTGGTGAGCCACCCCATTCTCAGCTGATCCTGGTGGATACGCCAGGGCTTCACAAACCACAGAACGCGTTGGGCGAGCGACTGAATCGGCTCGTCTATGGCACCCTGAGCGACGCAGACGCCATCCTGTTCCTGATCGACGCCACGCAGAAAGTAGGGCCAGGTGACAGGATGATCGCTGAACGACTCGCAGCTGTCGACACCGATGTGATCCTCATCGTGAACAAGGTCGACAGATCCGACGGTGGCCAGATCGCAGAACGCCTCACAGAGGCATCCCTGTGGGACTTCTCCGCATACGTGCCCATTTCGGCGCTGGATGGGGACGGCGTCGATAGGGTCACCGACGAGTTGGTTCGCCGCATGCCGGAAGGTCCGATGTACTTCCCCGCTGATGCCGTCAGCGATCAACCCGAGGAGCTGTTGATCGCGGAGATCGTCCGCGAAAAGTTTCTAGACCGCCTTCGTGAGGAACTTCCCCATTCGTTGACCGTGAGGACCACAGACCTCGAGATCAAGGACAATGGCACGATGCACATCGGGGCCCAGGTGGTCGTGGAGCGAGACTCGCAGAAGGGAATCGTGATCGGCAAGGGTGCCTCGGTGCTCAAGGCGGCAGGCGCCGAGGCGCGGATCGAACTCGAAGCCATCTTCGCCACAAAGGTGTACCTGGAGCTACGAGTCACAGTCGAAAAAGACTGGCAGCGACACCCCCAGCTGCTCGATCGCCTCGGCTTCTGAATATCCGCTATCCGCTATCCGCTATCCGCTATCCGCTGTCCGCTGTCCGCTGTCCGCTGTCCGCTGTCCGCTGTCCGCTGTCCGCTGTCCGCTGTCCGCTGTCCGCTGTCCGCTGTCCGCTGTCCGCTATCCGTCCGGGCCGATTCCTGGGGAGAGGCGTGCAGGCGGGACTGCTTTGTGCGTCGGGCTCGGCTGGGTTTGTCGCATCGAGGCCTGGCGCCGGCGGGAGTCGCGGCGGAAGGCGGATGGCCGTTCGTTAGTCCACTATCACTACGTGCACGTGTTTGGGGCCGTGGACTCCCAGGGTGAGTTTGGATTCTATGTCGCCGGTGCGGCTTGGGCCGGTGACGACGATCAGGTTGGTGCGATCGAAGGCTGCACGAGGGTGGGCCGCGAAGTACTGGCTGAGCGATGCATAGATGGACCCCACCCTCAATAGGACAACATGAACGATTGGGATGGCCGAGGCCATGCGGGGTCGTCCTGGGCCGGAACTCAGCACAACGCTGCCTGATTCCGCCAGCCCTGCATCAGCTCCGGTCAGGCCGAGTTGCACTGAGTGATAGGCCTCCTGATGTTCGAGGCGGCCCACTTGGTCGGCCGGGACATGCCCGTCTACCCAGGTGAGGCCATTGGTGAGGAGGTGGCGCAACACACCTGTGGACGGCAGCTCTCCCTCATCCCAACTCAATACTGAACTCGCTTCGTATGTGCGGGCTAGGCCTAGAACGAGTCCGGGGGCAAGCTCGGGAGAGGTCAGATGGGCAGTGCCGTTGACGGCTTCGACGCGTTCGACGAAAAGTTCGACGAGTTCGTCGGATTGGGTCTCGGGCACAAGGCCACTGAGGTGTTGCTCATCGCATGGAGGAAGGGGCGATCCCTTTACAGCGACTGCGACCTTGTGGAGGAAAGCCTCACGTTCCATCCTTGGCCCCTCGGTTCTCTTTCCACCATCGGTGGAAAGACTTGGGGGCGGGGGCGGGGAGATCACGATGGTCGGTCCAGCCTTTGCCCGGTCCTGGGGCGGACGAAATCCATCCGCTCTTACCCGCCACCCGACCGGCCACTCCACTTGCTCGCAGCATCGCCCTCCAACGGGAGGGATGGGTGGCCACCCCTGCGTAGGCTTTTAACGATCTGGCGAGCGGCTTTTCGCTCGCCTCTGCTCGCAACGCGAGCAACATTCGGGGGATGTCGATTCGGATCGGGCAGACTTCTCGACAGGCACCGCACAATGTTGAAGCGAATGGCAGATCCTCGTTTGTGTCGAGCATTGCAGGGGTGAGGACAGATCCGACGGGTCCTCCGTAGACGCCTCCGTAGGCGTGCCCGCCGACGGCTCGGTAAACCGGACAGATGTTGAGACAGGCCCCGCAGCGGATGCAGGAGAGGATCTCGGCCGCCTCTCCAGCCAGCACCGAGGACCGCCCATTGTCGAGGATCACGACGTGGAGTTCGTCCGGTCCGTCTGGCTCTTCGGTTCGGCGGGGGCCGGTCACGATGTTGGTATAGACCGTAAGGGGTTGCCCCGTGGCCGACCTGGCAAGAACCTCGAGCATTACGCCTAGGCCGGCGAGGTCCGGCACGATCCGCTCCATCCCCATCACTGCCACGTGGACCTTTGGCGCGGTGGTGGTCAGTCGCCCGTTGCCTTCGTTGGTGACGATACAGATGGAACCGCTTTCCGCCACTGCCAGGTTTACGCCACTGATCCCCATGTCGGCTGCCAGAAATATCCCGCGCAGATGCTCTCTGGCTACGTCGTTCAGCCTGGTCGGCTCATCCGTGTACTCGACGTCTAGTTTGGCAGCGAACAATTCGCCGATTTCGAACCTGGTCTTGTGCAAGACAGGGGCGATCAAATGCGAAGGGGTGTCTTCGGCGAGCTGGATTATGAACTCTCCAAGGTCCGTTTCGACCACTTCGACGTCGATCGCCTCGAGGGCCCGGTTGAGCTCGATCTCCTCGGTCACCATCGATTTCGACTTGATGGCCCTCTTGACTTCGTGGCGGGTGGCCAACGCGGTCACGTATTCGCATGCTTCGGCGGCATCCGCCGCAAAAAAAACTTCCCCGCCCACCTCTTGGACGGCGGTGGCGAAATGGTCGAGGTATGTATCGAGGTTCGCCAGAGTATGCAAGCGGATGGCTCTGGCCTTGTCCCTCGTCTCGTCCATTGCCGGGTAGCGATCGATCGCAGCTGTACGTAGGTCGGCCAGCAAGCGGGCTCCCACGTTGGTGGCGTTGGCCTTTCCGTCACGGATGGCGGGCCCCGCCCGGCCCAAGAAGTTGACGGGGGCACGGCTCATGGCGCGCCTTCGGCGAGGACTTCGGCAACGTGTTTGACCTTGATCTGCGATCCACGTCGTCTGAGGCCGCCCGCGATGTGCATCAGACAGCTCACATCTGAGCCGACCAGCATTTCCGCGCCGCTCGCCTCAACGTTGTCGAGTTTCACTCTCATGATCTCAGCGGAGACCTCGGGAAGCTCCACGGAGAAGAGCCCTCCGAAGCCGCAGCATTCCTCGGCGTCGGCCAGTTCGACCATTTCGAGCCCTTCGACCGCGGCCAGCAGGGCGCCAGGTTGTTTGTCCAACCCCAGGTTGCGCAGCCCGTGGCAGGAGGGGTGGTAGGCAGCGGTGCAGCTTTCACACGACGAACCAAGGTCTGGTCCGCCGGCCTCGTCCACGAAATAGGAAGTCAGTTCGTGACAGCGATCAGCGACCCGGTTGGCCATTTCTCGATGGGCATTGTCGAAATCGAGGTCTTTGTAGTGGTTGACAATCATGTCAGTGCATGACCCGGAAGGCAGAACGATGGGGCCTTGCGTGGCGTCCAGTACTTCAAGGGTGTGCTCAGCCATCCGTTTGGCCTCGTCGCGAGCGCCTGCGTTGAAAGCCGGCTGTCCACAGCACGTCTGATCGTTGGGAAACTCGACTGTGGCCCCGCTGCGTTCCAGCAGATCGACGGTGGCGACCCCGACTTCTGGAAAAAATGCATCCACGAGGCAGGTGACCACGAGCTGGACCGTCGTCATCAG
>CALCCX010000194.1 GCA_937900165.1 uncultured Acidimicrobiia bacterium
CGCCGACCCCCGAGATCTCCACTCTTTCCCTACACGACGCTCTTCCGATCTCGGATCGAAGCCGATCCCAACGGATCCAGGGGTTCGCCTCCCACGATCCGCGACAATCCGCCCCGATCCGCTTCATCCGCGTTCCCTTTTCGTCCCTGCGACGGGTGGCTGGGGCACCTTTGTGCGTGGAGCCAACAGCAGGCATGGATTTGCTTCGCCAAGTCGCACGACCGGTCGTTGTCACAGCCCCAGAACGGTGAGCCTCACGACGGGGGCTGTGGTGACTTTTTGGTTGGCGTCAGCTTGCGACATATCATGGCCGAACTCGTTCCTCAACAACCATTGACGCCCCAGCCACCCGTCGTGATGTCGATCAACTCGTCGATCGGCATCTCGTCCAGTCGCCGGGGATCGTCGAAAGCGCTGAGCAGCCGCGCGGTGTTGTCTGGCGACAACTGCGTCTCAACGTTCTTGTGAAACTTTTTTCGGAGGAGCGGGACCGCTTCGGTCCGGCGGCGGCGATGCCCCAAGGGGTACTCGACTTCGACACGGTCGGTTGTGGTCCCGTCGTCGAATTGGACCTGAATGGCGTTGGCGAATGTGACTGTGGGCGCGCCGCCCTGTTCGATCGAGCGGCGATACAGTTTCTCTGCGTCCGCCGTGCGGTCCTGGCTGCGATAGTTGACGGCGAGATTGTTCAGAGCGATCCGGTCGGACGGGTACTTGTCGAGGAGCGCTTCGTAGGCATCGATCGAGGCTTCCAACGAGTCCCCGACGTAGGAATAGTACGCCGCCTCGGCGAGGTAACGCTCACGTTCGGTCAGCCGCTCCCGCAATTCGAAGGCGCGAGTGAATGCCGCGGCCGCCCGTTCCGGTTCGCGACCCTGATTGCTCAGTACGATCGCCAGCTTCCGATGGGCCATCGCAAACGTCGAGTCAATCGCCAAGGCTTGGGTGAGCAACTCGATGGCGCGGGCCTGGTCGGCCAGGTTGTTTGCCATATCGGCCTGCGCATACAACCGGAGTGCTTCGGTAGATCCGGTGGTCACCTCAGCCAGCGGCGCGTCGGCGCGGATGGTCTTCAGAGACTCGCCGATCTTTTCTCGCAACCGCGCCGACAACCGGTCGATAGCGTCTACCACCGCCCCGTCACGGGCAGTCTCGCGGATCGCGGCGAGAGTCTCCCCGGTCGCTGTGCCAACAATGCGGGCGGAGATAACGACATCGTTGCCTACGGAACGGATGTCACCGGCGAGAACCGCGTTGGCACCAGCGCGCTCGGCCACCTCCATCGCCAGATCTGAGACCAGCGGTGTGGAGGGATCGCGTTGCATCCGCCGCAAGGTCG
>CALCCX010000195.1 GCA_937900165.1 uncultured Acidimicrobiia bacterium
CACGGCGACCACCGAGATCTACACTCTTTCCCTACCCGACGCTCTTCCGATCTCGATTCCGTTCCCCACCCCCAGAGGGGATGGGGCACCCGCTCACCGGTTGGAAACCGGTGCCACAGGAATTGAGATCGTCTCAGACAACCTACTTGTGGTATCGGCGTCTCGCCGGTTTGATCACGGGCGAGACGCCCGTGCCACAGATTTGGAGTTGTTTCCAGATGGGAGTGTTGTGGTGGGCAGCGTGAACGGCTTTGTCGAGCATACCTTGGACAACGGCTTGCGGCTGGTGATTGAGCCGATGCCTCATGTGCATAGTGCCGCGGGCGGGTTCCTGGTTCGGACCGGGGCGCGCGATGAGACGCCTGAGCTGGCGGGGGTGTCGCACTTTCTGGAACACATGTGCTTTAAGGGGACGGCCAAGCGCGACTGGCGGCAGATCACCGTTGACTTCGACAATCTGGGCAGCACCTACAACGCCTACACCTCGAAGGAGCAGACCGTTTTCTTTGGGTGGGTTCGGGTCTGCGATCTTGAGAAACAGGTTGAGATACTCGCGGACATGATGCGGTCGGTCGTTCCTCCTGAAGAGTTTGAGATGGAGAAGAAGGTGATCCTGGAAGAGATCGCCATGTCCGACGATTCGCTGGAGCGTCGCGTGGTCGATCTGATCCACGAACAACGCTATGCGGGGCACTCTCTGAGGTGGCCGGTCTTGGGGACTGCGGAGACGGTCGGCGCGCTGACGCGCGACCAGCTTCATGGCTACTTCGAGTCGCGATATCACCCGGCGAACATGGTGTTGGTGGTTGCCGGCGCGGTCGATCCGCCGGAGGTGATTGCGATGGCCGAGCGAATCTGCGGCGACTGGTCGGCCCGTTCGCCTCGTCCTGAACGGGTGGTGCCGCCGCCTATGCGGCAGGGGACCGGCAAGATTCGGGCGGATCGGTTTGAGCAACAGGCCATCGTGTTGGTCTATCCTGCGCCGTCGGCTCAGCATCCTGATCGCGAACGAGGGGATGTGCTGGCGTTTCTTCTTGGCGGGCACAACTCGCGGTTTTTCTGGAACATCGTGCAGGCGGGCATTGCGCCGCACGTGTCCGCTGCGCGATTGGACTATTGTGATGATGGGATGTTTATCGCCTACGGCTTCTGCGAGCCGACGAAGTCTGAGGCGCTCTTGGCGGCCATGCGGTCGGAGATTGACAAGGTTCTGAGCGATGGCGTGAGCGACGAGGAGGTTAGGCGGGTGGGGAATCTGGCGCGGACCGTCCTGGCGGCGGAGTCGGAGGGGCCTTATCACCGGTTCATGCAGATGGTGCGTGACATTGACTCTTTGGGCCGTCCGCGAGACGTGTCGGAGCGATTGGCGGCGATCGACGGAGGGCATTACCAGATTAGTGGCATCGGGCGACGGCGAGCCGGTTCGATGTTCAATTACCATCCCCAAGGAAAGGGAGTTAACTGGCGGACCAATCTTTACTACCTTGAAACCCAAGACGTAGGAAAGACTTGGCAAACGGTCGACGGGAAGCCGCTAGAACTTCCGCTCACAAAAGTCGACAATGTCGCGTTGGTACACGATTATGCAGCCGAAGGACTCAATGTTTATTTGAAAGACGTTCGCTTCGACCAGTACGACCGGCCAATCCTGCTGTACATCACCAGCAAGGGCTACGAGTCTGGACCAAAGAACGATCCTCGTACCTGGACAATCGCTCGCTGGACTGGCAGCCAGTGGAATATCCAACCGATTACCACTTCGGATAACAACTACGACTTCGGCGAATTGTGGTTCAAATCGCCGGATGATTGGCAAGTGATAGGGCCGACAGAAACAGGCCCTCAACCTTACAATCCGGGCGGCGAAATTGCGGTATGGCGCAGCGTAGATCAGGGAACAACTTGGTCTAAAACCCGTCATCTGACGGCTCATAGTGTGATGAACCACACCTACGTCCGTCGACCGGTGAGTCCCCATCCTGATTTCTTCGCATTCTGG
>CALCCX010000196.1 GCA_937900165.1 uncultured Acidimicrobiia bacterium
CGTCGGAACCAGATTCGCCGTGGCAGAGCAATATCAAATGCCTCCCAGCCACAGGGGATGAAAGCCAGCCCGAATTCTGTCGCGGCAGCACGTATGCCGGGGGCGACATCCGCCTGGTGCATGGCGATGGCTGAGGCGGCTTCCCGTTCGGACAATGCAGTGACCGAGGTCGTCAGTGTCTCTGGATCTATCCGTTGTTTGCCCAGCAGTTCGAGTAACAGACGCTGGGCACCGGCGCCGGGCTGGCGTTGACGGCGTCTCTCGCATCCGAGGAAGGCGTGACGGGCGCGTCGTCCTACTGGGCGCTCGGTTCGCCTGACGCATTGCGATCGGCCGATGGCACCAGGGCCTTGGTGTTCGCCACGATTGAGGGCGACCAGGGCGAAGTGTTGATCAGGGCAGGCGAGTTGGCAGAACAGTACCGAGGTTCCAATGGCCCCCTCGACGTGATCGTAGGAGGAGTGGGCCCCTTATTCGCCGAGGTAACCGAGACCATCGAGGCCGACCTGGTCCGTGCCGAGATCATCTCCTTTCCGTTGGTCGCGATACTGTTGGTGATCGTATTCGGCAGCGTGGTGGCAGCAGTTCTTCCGCTGGCGATTGGCGTGTTCGCGATCATCGGAACTCTCGCCATTCTGCAAATCCTCAGCGGATTGACGGAAGTGTCGATCTTCGCTCTGAACCTCACCACCGCCCTCGGTCTTGGCTTGGCCATTGACTACGCCTTGTTCGTCGTCTCGCGCTACCGGGAGGAACTCGCAGCCGGGTTCGATCCTGGGGACGCGGTGGTCCGCACCGTGCAAACCGCGGGTCGAACCGTGATCTTCTCTGCAGCCACCGTGGCGGCGTCTCTTTCGGCGATGTTGGTTTTTGACCTCGCCTTCTTGCGGTCGTTTGGATACGCCGGTATCGCTGTGGTTGCGATGGCCGCCGTAGGTGCCGTGGTCGTTCTACCGGCCATGCTGGCGGCTTTGGGGACGCGCATCGATCGCTGGCGACTACGCAAAACTCGTGTGGTTGTCGATGGTGAGGGGGTGTGGCATCGAATCGCGACGGGTGTCATGCGCCGCCCGGTGTCGGTCGCGACTGTTGCGATCGCCTTGTTGCTATTCCTCGGAGCACCGTTCCTCGGCGTACAACTTGGGACCTCTGACGACCGGATCCTTGGCGAAGGTTCCTACGCCAGAGAGGTCGGAGACGTCCTACGGGCCGAGTTCGGTGCGTCTGAATCTGCGCCGATCAGCATCGTGTCGGAAGCGACGATCGGGCCTGATTCGCTCGGAGACTATGCGGCGGAGTTGTCGACCCTCACCGGGGTTGCCAGGGTCGATGCCCTGACCGGTACCTACGTCGGTGGGCAACAAGTATCACCTCCCACCCCGCTCCACCAGCAATTCAGTGGCGATGGCACATACCTCAGCGTGGTGCTCGGCATCGATCCGATTTCCGCCGAGGCAGAAGACCTTGTCGCGGACGTAAGGGCAGTTGATGCACCAGTCGAGATGCAGGTGGGTGGACAGTCGGCCGACTTCGTTGACACCAAGGCCTCGCTGTTCAGCTCCCTGCCATGGGCGCTGGCGATCATCGCCAGTATCACCTTCGTACTGCTGTTCCTGATGTTCGGCTCGGTCGTGATGCCGATCAAGGCCATCGCCCTCAACATCCTGTCGCTTTCGGCCACGTTCGGTGCGTTGGTCTGGATCTTTCAGGACGGGAACCTCTCTGAGTTTCTGGGATTCACCAGTACAGGCAGCATCGACCTGACGATGCCGATCCTGATCTTCGTGATCGCCTTCGGTCTGTCGATGGACTACGAGGTGTTTCTGCTTTCGCGCATCAAAGAGGAGTACGACAAGACGGGCGACAACATCGGCTCTGTGGCAATCGGTCTCGAGCGCACTGGCCGAATCGTGACCGCGGCCGCCGTCCTGATTGCCGTGGTGTTCATTGCGTTCGCGACCTCTGAAGTACTGACGATCAAGATGTTCGGGATCGGCATGACATTGGCAGTGCTGGTCGATGCGTTCATTGTCAGGGCCACTCTTGTGCCCGCTTTCATGCGGCTGGCCGGCTCAGTCAACTGGTGGGCCCCAGCGTGGATGACAACGATCTACGAACGTTTCGGCATATCGGATCATGTCGAACTCGACGACCCGTTAGAACCTACAATGGACCGACATCTGGAAGAGGTTTGATGTCCCGATTTGAGGCCACCCCAGCTCGTCCCCTGCGTACCACCGCGCCGGGGGCGAGCACCCCTACTCCGTCCAGGGTCCGATCGCGCAAAGGCGAGGGCGAGAGGCTGCGTGAGGAGATCCTCGACGCGGCGGAACAGCTGCTCGTCCAGAAGGGCTCGGTTGAGGCGGTTTCGATGCGGGCCATCGCCGGCCGGGTCGGGGTGACCCCGCCTTCCATCTATCTGCATTTCGGCGACAAACGTGAGCTGTTCTACCAAGCATGTATCCGCCGGTTCGACGAGCTGGCGGAAGTCGTCGCGGGTGCGATCACCGACGGCACTTTTATCGAACGGATCGAGGCGGTGGGTCGTGCCTATGTCGAGTTCGGGTTGAGCCGGGGCGAGCAATACGAGGCGATGTTCCTCAATCATCTCCCCAGCGATCTAAACGACGCCGAGACAGAGGCCCTCCCTGGAATGCGGGCTCTCAAGGTCACCGCCGAACTGGTTCGTCTCGGCATTGAGGCAGGCGAAATTCGAAGTGACGTCGTTCCCGAGGCGGCGGCCATAAGTCTCTGGGCTGCCATGCACGGACTGGTCCTCATCCTGCTCAACAAGCGCGACGTTCCCTACCCAATGATGGACGATACCCACCTCATTGTCGAACAAACCTTCACCATCCTTTTCGACGGCCTGCGGGCCTCAGGGCGCTAGTCCTTGACCGGCTCGCCCGCCTGCCATATGTGAGTCACCCTGGCCGGGTCTCCCCATGGCGTCCAGTCCTCGAGAGGGTTGAAGTCGAGGGCGATCACGTCGGCGTCGTAGCCCTCACTGAGTAGCCCCGAGAGTGGGGCCTGGCCGCCGAGCGTTTCAGGGCCAGTCGCGGTTGCGGCTTCTATCGCGTCGAGCGGCGGCAGGCCGGCGTCGATCAGGGCGCCGCGCCCGGCCTCCGGCGCAACTGTCCCGTAGCGTATCGTGCGCCCCAGAACCTCGCCCAGCGCGGCGGCGCACTCGCCGTAGGAGATCGCCGCCGGCCCGGTGATCTCGTAGGTCTTGCCCTCGTGGCCCGCTTCCGTCAGCGCCGCCACGGTAACGGCCGCGACATCATGGGCGTCGAGAATTTCGTCTGATTTTTGATTTCAATTTCGTCCGATGCGCGATACACTGCTTTCCAGGTGGAGTTTGCGCTTCAGGGCTGCGAATATTCAACCGGCAGTTGCGAGTTTGTCACATCAGCCCTCAAAAGAGAGGATTTCGAGAAAAAACTGTCTCTGCACGAAGAAAATGTCCTCGGCGG
>CALCCX010000197.1 GCA_937900165.1 uncultured Acidimicrobiia bacterium
GTCAGGTTCGAGGAACGGAGATAGATGCACAATGGACGTCAGGTGGAGGAGGGGGGAGTGGGGGGGGGTGGTGGGGGGGTGGGGGGGGGGTGGGGTGGTGTTTTTTTTTTTTTTCAAGCAGAAGACGGCATACGAGATATATCAGTGTGACTGGAGTTCAGACGTGTGCTCTTCCGATCTAGGCCTGCACAGCGCTGCTCGACCTCTACGGCGAGGTGATGCTCAAGCTCGGTACCAATCCGCAGGGACAGGGTCACGAGACGTCCGCTTCTCAGGTGGCGGCTGACATCCTTGGGATGAGCCCAGAGAACATCAGGGTGTGGGCGGGATTCGACAAGTCGCACAGCGCCTACATCGGGTTCTCGGGAACGTATGCGAGTCAGTTCGCGGTGACCGGCATCAACGCGATCATCGGAGCGGTCGAAAAGCTGAAGGCGGAGATCATCGAGGTCGCCGCCCACGCCTTTCAGGCCGACCAGGACCAGATCGAACTGGTGGACGGCGAGGCGCGACTGATCGGCGCGGGCCCTGAAGCGGTCATCCCGTTCATCGGGATCGCCAACATGGTGTTCACGAACAATTCCGTGCTCACCCATGAGATGGCCGAGCGAATCTCGCTCACCTGTCGTCACGTGTACGTGCCGCCTTTCGAGCTGCCAGACACCGAGAAGAAATACGGCAACTTGACCCTTACCTACTCCACCCAGACCCACGCGGCGGTCATCGAAGTAGACGAGGAGACAGGCAAGGTGAAGATCCTCGACTACGCGGTCGTCGACGACTGCGGCAAGCGGATCAACCCGATGATCGTCGAAGGCCAAGTCCACGGGGCAACCGCTCACGGGATCGGGGCTGCGCTCAAGGAGACTTTCGAGTACGACGAGGACGGGCAGCTCCTGAACAGCAATTTCCTCTTCTATCACGCTGCGACCGCCACAGACGTGCCGCACATCAAGACCGACAACATCGAGTCGCCTTCGCCCTTCTCCGGAACCGGAGCCAAGGGCATGGGTGAGGGTGGGGGTGCTCCAGTCCATGCTTTGTCCGCTGCCATTCAGAATGCGATCGGACCGGGCAACGCGATCGTCGACGACTCACACAACCCACCGGAGCGCATCTGGAACATGCTCCGCTGGGAGGGCTCGCCGGACGATCGAGGTGTGTCGGTCGTATCGAAGGACGGCGGAAACTGAGGGACACAACAGATGCCCTCATCTGATTTCGAACGCTCCCTCGAGGTAGGCAAGAGCGCGCCAGATTGTTGGAGCGTGCTGACCGACGTGGAACGCCTGGCCGGCTGGGTCTCAGTGGTGGGCGAAGTCAGCGAGCGTGCCCATCTACAAAGCTACACCGCCGTGCTGGTCGATCAGTTCGGACCATTCAAGCTCAAAGCCAACCTCGACATCCAGGTCACCGATCTGGATGAGGGCAACTCGATCTCGTTCAAGGCCAGGGGCGAGGACAGCCAGGTGTCTACCAACATCACGGTCGAGGGCAGCCTGGCCCTCGAGCCGACGGAGAACGGAACCACCATCCACGTCGAGGGACGCTGGAGCGTGGTCGGAACTGTGGCCACGATGGGCTCCGGCACAATCCGCAAGAAGGCAGACGCGATCATGGAGGAGTTCTTCGACGCCGTGGCCAAGGAGTTGGGCTCATAGCGGCAGGCTCGAACGATGCTTGATACGGAAGGAAAACGATGGACAGTCTGAATCTGAATGACAAGGCAGCGATCGTCACCGGAGGGGCAACCCTGATCGGTGCGAAGGTCGTCGAAGCGCTTGAAGCCGCCGGAGCAAGCGTCGTATCTGCCGATATCAACGCCGAGGACGGAGCCAAAGTGGCGGATGCCTTGGGAGACCGGGTGGTCTTCTCCCATACCGATGTGACCGACGACGCTCAGCTCGACTCGCTCGTACAGCAGTGCGTCGACTCGTTCGGCGGGATCGACATACTCGTCAATGCCGCCGCGACCTATGAGGACGATGGCATGGATACCACCAGGGCAGGGTGGCTAGCCGCCCTCGATGTGAACCTGGTGTCCGGAGTGTTGCTGACCAATCGGGTGGCCCCCCACATGGCGGCGCGAGGCGGAGGTTCGGTGATCAACTTCGCCTCCATCGCCGGCAAGCGGGCAACCAACTTGTTCTTCGTCTACGGGGTCAGCAAGGCGGCAATCCTTGGTGTTACCAGGAACGAGGCGGTGAAGCTCGCCGACGACGGGATCCGGGTCAACTCGGTGTCGCCTGGATGGACGTGGAGCAATCCGATCCAGGCAATGTCGGGTGACGACCGAGCGATGGTCGATGAGATGGCCGGAAACTTCCATCTCCCCAGACGCATCGCAGATCCGGAGGAGGTCGCCAAAGTGGTGGTGTTCCTCGCTTCGGATTGGTCGTCGTTCATCACCGGAGAGGACATCGCCATCGACGGCGGATACACGGCCATCGGACCGGAACAGATGGGCCAGCCATTGGAAGCATTCCTGGCCGCCGCCCCTGAGGGCTAGGAACTTGGTCCTCGGGTCGGCGCCCTGGAGGACAGAGGTCGTTGACGTTGGGAGGCGGTCGTGACAAGCAGCCATGAATTCGTGATTGTCGGCAGCGGCATCAACTCACTCGTGTGCGCCGCCATGCTGGCCAAGGCGGGCAAGAAGGTCGTCGTGCTGGAACGCAATGACCGGCTCGGTGGTTGCATCGTCACAGAAGAGCTGTTTCCGGGATTCACCCACGACGTGCTGTCGAGTTCCTATCCACTGTTCGTCACTTCGCCTGCCTACGAGTTGCTGGGTGACGATTTGCACGCGGCGGGCCTCGAGTTCGCCAACACTGAGTTTCCGACCGCGGTGCTGACCGAAGACGGACGCAGCCTCATCATGTCCACGGATGATTCCGAAACCCGTACCCGCATGGAGTCGGTCAAGGCCGGGGACGGCGACGCCTTCTCCAAGGCCATCGGGGACTTCTTCGGCGCCAACGCCGATTTGACGTTCGGCCTGTTGGGCAACGAGTTGTTCGGACGAAAAACGGCCGGGATCCTGTGGCGCGAATGGAGAAAGAGGACGCTATACGGGACGTTCGAATTCTTCGGCGAGGCCCTCGAATCGTGCCGCTCCTGGCTGGAGCGAGATTTCGACAGCGACCTGGTTCAAGCGTTGATTGCTCCTTGGGTTCTGCACGCAGGGCTCGGACCTGACGATGCCTATTCAGGGCTGATGGGCAAGGT
>CALCCX010000198.1 GCA_937900165.1 uncultured Acidimicrobiia bacterium
CCTGCGTTTGACTTCTGCTATGACGCTCAGCCCTGGACCGGCCAGCGCCTCGGCAAAACCCCTGGTGGGCGGCGCCGACAGAGCCTCCTGCTCCAGATCACGGGTCAACCGCCTGTCGAGCGCGGCTCTTATTCTGTGACCGGCGATGATCTTGTCGAGATAAGTGGTGATGTGATGTGCCACTCGAGTCCCCTGATCGGCCGGGTCCGGAGGGCAAACGTACTACATCCTCAACATCCAACCGATTCCGCAGCGGACGCGCGTCCGGTCATCGGTTGGATTCATGGCCAACAAGTCGTATTCACGTTGCCGGACACGTAGTTCTCGGCTTCCGCAGCTGATGCAGAAATCGAGAAACGACTCGTGACCACATAGACGTAGGTCAGCGTCCAGTATGGAATGTTGTACTCAAATCCTTCAATACTGTAATTGGAGTACACGTTGTAATCGCCATACGTATGGGTCTGGATTGTTGCGTTCTTGGGGCTGCTACATGAAATCCCGGGCCCTGTCTGGTATTCATACGCCGAAGCTGGCCCGGCTGGCAGCATAATCACCGACAGTACCAACACCGACGCGAACAGCACTCGTCGCACGAGGTCTCCGCCGGTTCGATGCGTGCGAGTATTCAGTGGAGTTCCTCCGCTCCGACGACATCTTCGGGATCAAAGACAACATCGGGTGTGCCGGCAAGCGTGTCAAAATCCTCGTTCGTCAAGAGGACGCGAACTGGCGGTGCCAGCCCGCCAATCGTTGCCATTCGTGCTCCCACTACGCCACTACCGACCGATGTCCGGCTCATCAACTTGTCACCGAGCCAGAGTTCCTTGAAGACTGCCTCACTTGGGAAACGCACTCGACCGAAGTCGACCTCAAGGAACAGTATGTTTTCCAGGGTCACAAGCCGTACGTCAACCGACCCGATGTCCGCACCCTCGGTGACCGGCACAAACGACACGGTGGTCTCGGTGCCGTCAACGGCAACCACATAGTCCTTGATGCTCAGCCCGGCGTCAGCCTCGACCTCATTCCCGGAACCAGCTTCGACCGGCCGTGACCCGCTCGGCCCACCGTCTGTCTGCTCTGACCGTGGCCCCGCATCGGCATCAGTCGGTCTCGCTTCTGGCGCATTAGCTGCTGACGTTTCGCCGGTCGAAACACTCGCGACGCCGCTCCCCACCAGTACCGTTTCGGGCGCCTCACCGGAGCCGCACGCCGCAAGAACCAGCACAACTACGAGCGGAACCACCTTCATGCCCATGTCTACTATCTTCGTGCTCATGTTTACCACCTTCGCGCTCATTCACCGTATCGATGCTTTCGCATCTTGTCAAGTGCGAGGGGCCGCGATGTCGCGATTACGGTGACCGTTCAGGACGTTTGGCGTGATGTAGCCCGTAGATGGCCGTCGGTGGTGGCATCAACGTGTCGAGCGCTCGCCGGCGTCTGCTGGATCTAGTCTTAACCTAGCTGCGGAGGGCGACATAGCGGTGGGCGCCATCGAGGTTTCGACCTAAGTCGTGCCGGTCACTACGTTTAGTCCCGACCTCAGGTCGGCGTCGCCCCGAATGTATGCCAGCGCGATGAGCGGCTCACCCGCAGTGAGCGACGTGATCGAACCGACCCGCTTGCCGTCAACGGCGAGTTCGGACCCGACGGTAGGCCAAGTCCGGTCGGTGTAAGCTGAGGTCGGGATCTCGACCATCTGCAGCGACTGTCTGGAAACACCCCTCGAGCTGATGCGTTCGACCAGTTCCTGACCCCGGTAACAACCTTTCGTCAACGAATCGCTCTGTCGAGCAGACCGGTCTCGTTGGGAATCGTGCTGTTGTCCATGTCGACACCCATCAGGGGAAAGGCCGACTCGATTCGGAGTCGTTCGTAGGCGTCAGCGTCGAGGTAGACCGTGCTCGGCGGGACAGGATCGGGGCCGATGAGGTCGACACCGAGCGACGAGCCGAACAGGTTCTCGACCACAAGCTCGGTTCCCGGCGGCGGATCCAGCGCAGTCGTCATGGGCCCGAAGACCGAGACAACCAACCAATCCGATGCCGAGAACTCAACGTCTGCTCGAAGCTTGAAACGCTCAAGCGACGCGATCATCGCCTCGCCATGACGTGAGTCGGTATCGAGGATCAGCGTGCCGGCGTCTAGGCGGGTTACCCGCATCAAAGCATCAACCTTTCCTTGAGGTTGAAGCACAAACGCGAGCCTCGATGCCCCTACAGCGAGGTCTTCCACAGTTTGGGAGATCTGTCCCTGGAGAAACGACACGGCGTCGGAACCGGTGACCCTCACAACGTCACGATCGGTTCGAAACACCGACAGCTCGTTCGGATCCGGAATTGCCTCTGGGTCAACAGCCATCATCGCAACGTATCAACCACGTTTCGGATCAGGCGCATTCCGACATCATCGTCCATCGACATGATCGACTCAGGGTGAAACTGAACGGCGGCGATCGGCGCCGAGCGATGCTCAATAGCCATGACAATGCCGTCATCGCTGAGGGCCGTCACGTCGTAGTCGTCGGGTATCAAGTCCTGTGTGGCGTACAGCGAGTGATATCGACCGGCCTTGAACTTCGACGGAAGCCCTTCGAACAGCCGTCCGCCGGAACAATGCACTTCAGACGGCTTGCCGTGCATCGGTGTTTCGAGAGATCGGAAGAGCGTCGTGTAGGGGAAGAGTGTAGATCTCGGTGGTCGCCGT
>CALCCX010000199.1 GCA_937900165.1 uncultured Acidimicrobiia bacterium
AAGTAGGAGTACGATAAAGTAGAAAAGTAGACTATGCATATGGAAGTGGGTGGGGGGGTGGGGGGGTGGGTGGGGGGGGGGGGGGTGTGTGTTTTTTTTTTTTAATGATACGGCGACCACCGAGATCTACACTCTTTCCCTACACGACGCTCTTCCGATCTGGAGACGGCAAGGAACACACCAACGAGACCAGGCATCATGCCAACCGACGTGGCGTAGACCGCACCGAGTGTCGAGACCGCGCTGCCGGCAGCCCCTGAGATCGCGACGGCAACGACACCGAGTGGAGCGGTTCGGGCAAGCGAGACCACAGAGAACTTGACGGGGATCGTCTCACTCGGCGTCGGGATCCGTATCAGTGCAACCGGTACCACCGCGAGTGAGATCAGGATCCCGACGAGGATGAAGAGCGTTGCATCGAGCGGGTCGTCCAACCCGAGGAGCAGCGGTCCGAGTCCCAGCCCGATCGTGACGACCAGCATGTACGCCGAGCGCAGTCGCCCGCGGGTCTCGTTTGTCGCTCGTTCGTTCAGCCAGCTCTCCATCGTGACGTACAGACCCGACATCGACAGGCCGAACACGAAACGCAGCACCCCCCACGACAGCGGGTCAATCAGGAGGGAGTACGACAGCGCTGTTGCAGCGCCGAGCGATGTGAGTCCTGCAAACACCCTGATGTGACCGACCGTTGCGAGACGACGCGGGATCGTGAGCGACCCGACCAGCGTTAGATGTCTCGGTAGGAATGGGAATTCGAATCCAGCCAGGCCCACGGCGACCACGAGAGCGAACGCATAAATCGTTTTCGTGACATACAGGTTGGCAACACGCTCGATGTTGGCGATGACCCTTCGGCCCTCGGCCACCACTCTGGGTAGAGCAGAAAAATCTCCGTCCACCAACACCAGCTGACCAACCGCCTTGGTGGCGTCGCTTCCAGAGCCCATGGCCACACCGATGTCGGCCTCCTTGAGGGCCAACACGTCGTTTACGCCATCACCGCTCATGGCCACGACGTGGCCACGCAGTTTGAGCGCCCGGATCATTGCCCGTTTCTGACGGGGCGAGATCCGCCCAAACACCGTTGCCTTCTCGACCGCATCGGCGAACAGCGCCGGGTCGGCAGGTAGGTCTCTTCCGTCGACAACTACGTCCGCTCCAGGGACTCCGGCCAGCCTGGCGATCGCGCCAACGGTCGCGGGGTGATCGCCAGAGATGACCTTGACCGCGACCCCTTGGTCGGCAAAAAACTCAAGCGTGTCAGGGGCATCGACCCTGACTTTGTCCCCAAGGATTACGAGAGCCAGCGGTTCCAACTCGCCGATCGGCTCGTCGGCCTTGGGGAGCTCTGGGCAGGACGAGAGCAGCAGCACCCGGTTGCCGACAGAAGCGTGCTTTTCAACTCTCGATCTGAGATTCTGGGGAACGCCAAGCACGTCTGGAGCACCGATCACAAAGGCGCCCTTGCCAACGAAGCTCACCGCGCTCCACTTCCGTGCGGATGAGAATGGAACCGATCCGGCCTGTCGCCAGCCAGGGCCATTTGGATAGGCGGGCCGTAGAGCTGCGATTGTTGCATTGGGATTAGTTTCCGTCTCGACCATGGCCGCCAACACCGCGTCGACATCAGCAACGGCCAGCGGCTCGGTGGCCAGATGTTCGAGTCTGCCCTCCGTGAGCGTTCCCGTCTTGTCGAAGCACACAACGTCAACTCTGGCGAGGCCCTCTACAGCCGGCATCTCCTGGACCAGGACTCGCCGCTGCGCCAGCCTCACCACTCCTACGGCAAAGGCCACCGAGGTCACCAAGACCAGTCCTTGAGGGATCATGGCGACCGATCCGGCAACCGCGTTGCGCAAGGCCGAGCGAACACCATCGGTGACCGCCAGCTGGCTCCAGATCAGAATGGCGACGGCCGGGAGGAGAGCCCAACTGACCGCAGCCAAGATGAAGTCGATCCCTCTCCGCAACTCAGAACGCACGAGAGTGAACTCACGGGCCTCATCTGCGAGTCTCGCCGCGTATGCATCCGCCCCGACTCCGGTTGCCGTATAGAGCCCGGCCCCAGCCACAACGAATGAGCCGGACAGCACTTGGTCACCAACCAACTTGGTAACGGGGTCAGATTCACCAGTGAGCAAAGATTCGTCGACCTCGAGACCGTTGGCCTGCTCCACGACGCCGTCTACTGCCAGCTGCGCTCCTGTGGATATGGAGACGAGATCGTCTTGCACGATCCCGGTCACGGGCAAGCTCCATTTCCTCCGTTCTCTGATCACTTCGGCTGTGGGGGCGGTGACAACCGCGAGTTGCTCCAATTGTCGTTTGGCCCTGAGTTCTTGGACTATCCCTATTGCAGTGTTGGCCACCATCACGAGGCCAAACAGGGCGTCCTGGATCGGTGCCACAAACAGGATCACCACCAGAAGCACAGCCAGAATGAGGTTGAACCTGGTGACGACGTTGGCCTTGACGATGTCGGCGGTTGAGCGACTCACCGACTCCTGAGCCAGGTTCAGGGCGCCGTCGCGAATCCGCTCATCCACTTCTGAGCGGAGGAGGCCGTCTAGGGGATCACGTTCAGCCATGTTGGTGCTCGATCACCTTTCAAGGACTGGTAGGCGAGGGGCGCTCTTGTCTGGCCTCTCCGAAGGCTCCGGATCTTGCGGCCCGCGAGCTTCGACGATGTCCAGGACCTCGGCGATACCCCGCTCTAGCTGCGGGTCGCGTCCTGCCCGATAGTCCTGAGGAGTGATGACAACTTCGATATCTGGCTCCGTGCCATAGTTCTCCAGACCCCAGCCCACGTCTGTGAACCAGTGGGAAAACTCCGGCTGGGTCGTGACCGTGCCATCGACCAGAGAGTGTCTGGGCCAAATACCTACGACTCCGCCCCAGGTCCGGGTCCCGATCAGAGGTCCGAGCCCGTATAGCTTGAAGGCGTGGCTGAAGATGTCTCCGTCACTACCGGCCCATTCGTTCGTGAGAGCAACCATGGGTCCGCGAGGAGAGTCGCCAGGGTACGGCATCGAATTTTTCCCGTGACGACGCAAGTCGTATCCGATCCGCCTTCTCAACAGTTTTTGGATCAGTAGCTCGCTGACGTTGCCGCCGCCATTGAACCTGACATCCACGATCAAACCATCACGATCGACCTCGGTCGAGAAGTGGCGGTGAAACTCCGAATACCCGAACGCGCCCATGTCTGGAATATGGATGTAGCCAATGGCCCCGTCTGTTGCATCGTGGACCGTAGCCCGGTTCTGGTTCACCCAATCGCGATACCGAAGGCCACGCTCGGAACGAAGGACTTTGACGACGATCTTGCGTTCTTTACGCCTCCCCCGCTTGAGGGTGATTGTCACTGGCCGGCCCGCCTGATCGGTCAGCGCCCGGGCCGGACTCATCGATCGATCGACGATTGTGCCATTGACGGCGAGCACCCGGTCACCCTCCCTGATGTCGAGTCCAGGTGCGATCAGAGGAGATGTCGATTTCGGATCCCATGAATCACCTTGGGGAATCCGAACGATCTGCCACGATTTCGACTGACGGGAATGCTCGAGGTCGGCACCTAAAAAGCCTTGGTGGTAAGTCGGGGTTGGACGGTAATCCCCTCCCATCTCGTAGGCGTGCGATGTACCCAACTCACCTTGCATCTCCCACAAGAGGTCGGAGAATTCTCCGCGGGACCCGACTCTTTCAACCAAGGGCGCGTAACGACGGTAGACGTCTTCCCAATCGACACCTGACATGTCCTCGCTCCAGAACTGATCACGCTGAAGCCTCCACGCTTCCCTTGCCATCTGTGCCCACTCTGCCCCTGGGTTGACCTCCAGTCTGATGCGACCGAGGTCTACCCAACCACTCTCACGACCGATGTCATCTCCACCTGATCCTTCTTCTGAAAAGCTCGACGAGACCACCCTGAGTTTGGATCGCACTTGGATCGCGAGAGTTTTGCCGTCCATCGAAACGTCAAACCCGCTGATGCCGTCTGCGACGTTTTCGACCTTGTCTTTGCCGAAGTCATACGACTGAAGCCGGCCCTTGGGACGGCCCTTGCCAGAGGTCTCGGGGTCGGCGAGATTGCCTTCCACGGGAAGCGATGAGAACAACACCCTCCCCGCCGCGCCCACAACTCTGGTGTAAGGGCCCGCCTGCACGGGAATCGCGACGATTCGGTCGGCGATTCCATCGAGATCCACCGCTACCGGCGCGGCGGCTTCGGGTTGCTCACTCCCCTGTTCGCCTGGAGCGTCTGGTCCGCCATTTGGTCGAGCCCCAGGGGCCCTTGGTGGCCGATGTTCTGCGGCGAACGGAGAGGACTCGGTTGCCACCAAGGGCAGGAGGTACGGCCTAGCCGCCATCGGAAACCCAAAATCGAAGAACATGCCGTCTGCGACCGGATTGAAGTCTCTCCAACTCAGAAAGTAGAGGTAGCGGCCTTCCGGATCGAATGATGGATGACCATCCACAAACTCTCCTGTAGTCACCTGGTGGACCTTGCCCGTCATCGTGTCGGCCAGGAAAATCGCAGATGTTGACGCCGCGACATCGGCCCCGAACGCCAACCATCTGCCGTCTGGAGACCAGGCCAGACCTTTCGGACGTGAGTCATCGGAGCGTCGGAATCGCTTGACCTGTCCAGAGCCGAGGTTCACGACCAGAACTTCCTGGCGGTGGTTGAGAACCGCGATACGATCAGCTCCGGCCGGGGCAGGCTCGATTGTGTATGGACGTCCGATCTCTGCGCCAATCTGGATGGGCGGCTCGGCACTATCCGGGGCGAACAACACCAGTCGTTCCTCGCCAGACTCGTCGCTGACCGCTGCCAAACGTTTGCCGTCCGGCATCCAGGTTGCCAAGCGGAGGCGGTGTTGGGCCTCCGGTTCCTGCCCGTTTCGCGTCCGGCTCTTATGCGGATGTTGGGAGACGGCACCTTCCCACAACGCCATCGAAGCCACCTTCCCCCTTGCGTTCACCGCAACTCGTTCGCCCTTGGGATGCAGGTCTATCGTTTCCAGATGTTTGGTGGCTCTGACGAACCTCCTATTGCGCTGCGGCCGAGAGCTCGGGATACCTACGTCTAGGCGTCTGGTGGTCTCCTCGGCTATGTCGAATAGCCAGATATCTGCCCCCGCGTGATAGACGATCGAACGACCGTCAGAGGACGGATACCTGACGTAAAAGTCCTCATGCGAAGTCAGTCGCCGCATGTTGCGGCCGGTTGGGGTACACCGGTAGAGGTT
>CALCCX010000200.1 GCA_937900165.1 uncultured Acidimicrobiia bacterium
CCTTGCAGTATGCGGGTGTTCGTTAGATTTTTTTTTTTTTAATGATACGGCGACCACCGAGATCTACACTCTTTCCCTACACGACGCTCTTCCGATCTAGGTCGTTGTGGTGAAGGCAACTGCGCCACCTCCGATGGTCAATGCTCTGGGCGACCGGCTCGGCCGGAAAGGGCCGAGCCTGGCCAACGCGGCGACAATGACGGCCGCGCCGATAGTGATTGCGAGCGCCCTCTCGTCCACCAGGGTGAGAACGACGAGGCCGGCGCCGATCCCGAACGGGATGCCACGGAATAGCCTCTTGAGCCCGGCCACATCGGCGTGGTGTCGCTCGACCATGACGTGTCGTAGGTTGACGACCATCCCACCGACGACAAGTGGGCCTGGAGCGAAGTCGCCATCGATGGCCACGAGAGCGGGACCCGCAACCAGCGTGAGACCGATGCCAACGCTGCCCTGCAGCAGAGCACCAATGCTCGTCATGACGAAGGTTGCCAAGAACTCGAGAACTGTCATTCAGTAAGCCGCGCCGATGTTGCTCAACGACCCTCACCCATGCGCAGAAACGGCCACGGATTCGGCATAGGGCCGACCATCAGTTCGACAAGTGAAGGTCCGTCGTGAGCGAAGGCCTCTCTTAGAGCGACCCTGAGTTCCTCGGCTGTTTCGACGCGCGCCCCGTGAGCCCCGAAACTTCTGGCGAATGCGACGAAGTCTGGGTTCACGAGATCTGACGCGATGGTGCGATCGGAGCCGAATCGTTCCTGTTGTATTCGTTTTACGTTGCCGAACGCGCCGTCGTTCGACACCAGAACGGTGATCGGGATGTTGTGCTGAACGGCCGTGGCCATCTCGGTGGCGGTGAACATGAAACCACCGTCGCCGCAGATGGCAAGAACATTCCGGTCCGGAACGGCGACCTGAGCCCCGAGAGCCACCGCGAACCCTGCGCCGAGGGTGCCCGCACCGCCCGAGGAGAGAAATGTCCGCGGTGCGAGGTGGTCGTACAACAGGTGGGCCCCGAAACCGAGCTGGGTGACGTCCTCGACGATCACTCCGTTGTCGGGAAGCTCTGACCTGATCGCCTCCAGAAACGAGCGTTGGGGTTCGAGAGCCTCGAGCGCCGTCTCGACCGAGCTTCGGTGGGAGCGGACCACGTCGGACTGATCTGCGCCGACGTGGTCGCGATCGGTCAACTCAGCCGTGATCGCCCCACAGATTTCGGTGGCGTCGCCGCAAAGGCCGATGGTTCCGATCCTGTGCCGATCGAGTTCGTCGGGGTCGATGTTGACTTGCACGACATTCAATCCGGTGGTGCCCCAATGTGACAGTGGGAACTCGAGCCGGGTCCCCACCCCGATGACGAGATCAACGTCCGCCCACAATTTGTGCGCTACCGGCAAGCTGACGAACAGCGGGTGGGAGGTCGGCACCACGCCGTGGCCCATGCGGCGTGTCGTGACCGGAGCATTCATGATTTCTGCAAGCGTCACCACGGCGGCACCTGCTTCATAGGCGCCAGAGCCGACGACGATCAGCGGCCGCTCTGCTTTGGCGATGGCGTTGCATGCCTCCACGATCGAGGCGGGCTCGGCTCGTGGTACTGAAACACGAGGTGTCGAGATCGCTGCTTCGGCCTTCTTGGCCCACACGTCGACCGGAACCTCGATGGACACCGGCCGCGGGATGTCGGAATGCAGCGCGTCGATCGCGGTTTGAATATCGGCAGCTGCTGTGTCGGCCTTGTCGATTAACACCGCGTGTTTGGTGAGTTGGCGCAGAATTGCTGTCTGGTCTGGCAGCTCATGGAGAGTGCCACGCAACTCTCCCATCAGGCTCGTGGGTATCTGACCGATGATGGCGAGAACGCGGGCGTAAGCCCAGTAGGCGCTCGTCAGCGCGGCCCCCGTGTTCAACATCCCTGGCCCTGGCACCACGCAGAACGCCGCGGGCCGTCCTGTCACCTGTGCGGCACCCATGGCCATGTAGGCGGCGCCCTGCTCGTGCCTGGTGACTATCGGGGTGATGTCATCGGCGTCGAGCAGCGCGTCGAAGAAGTCGTCGTTCTGCACTCCTGGCAGGCAGAACAAGTGGGCGATGTCGGAGGCTCGTAGGGCCTCCAGGATGTGTTCGGCGACCGACGTCATGTCGGCGACCCTACCGGTGCCTCCGGCTCAGACGGTTCGTCCGAGGAAAGCTGCGAGCTGATCGGCGTTGCACGCCCCGTCGGGTGCATCGCACTCAGATCCGAAAGGTGCGCCCTCCGGCCCGCGGAAAGAGTCCTGAATCGCCATCCTCGCCTGGGCGAGGATCCCGGCGGCGAGCTCTGGCGCGAGGTCTGTTGATTGGCCGGTTGCCTTTGCGAGGTCCCAGCCGTGGGTGAAGGTATCGGTTGTGGCGAGCCCCATGAGCGCCGACCCTGGCATATCCCCGAATGGCAGTGTGACGATTTTTTCGAGAGCGCCGTCTGTCTGGAATGCCTCCACCGACGCGGCTGCAGCTTCGTCGAATGCCCCTAGGTAGTCGCCGGCTGCGTGATCGACATCCTGACCGACAGGAGGAGTGCCCTCGAGGCCGGCCTTGAAGAACTGTTGCCCGCCAACGATGTGGTTGATCAATCCGCTGACATCCCACGAATCACACGGCGTGGAACTCGCTAGCTGATCGGCGTTGACGCCTGCCAGCACTGCGCGGGTTGTTGCAATTGCCTGTTCATATGGTTGGGTGCTCACGCGGATCCTCCTGAATTAACGATCATTCGTACATTCGCACAGTAGCTGCTCGCTGGGACATTCGCAGGAGCGCCGATAGTGGGACCAACGGTCGCATCGATCAAGCGACGTTTGTGGGGTCGGCGGTCAACTCTGCGACAATACCGGGGTGACGACTCGGGTTATCGTGACCGGCACAGGAATACCGATACCCGCCCCGGGCCGCGCCGGGGCAGGCATCTTTGTCGGTCATGACGAGGCGGCGATTCAGATCGACTGTGGCCGGGCCACCACGTTGCGCCTGGTTGAGGCAGGTCTGGACCTGTCCCAGCTGACAGCGTTGTTGCTGACCCACCACCACAACGATCATGTTGTCGGGCTTGCAGATCTGTTGTTGACGCGGTGGATTCAGTTTCGGAGTATTCACGACGCCCCGCCGCTGCCCGTGCACTTCCCACGGGGACCGCTCTGTGACTACGTCGACCAAGTCTTGGATGTCTACGCTCGCGACATTCAGATCAGAAGAGAAAGCACGGGCAGAACGTCGGAGCCACATCCGGAATCGCTTGTCTTCGACGTGCCTGGCGACGAACCACTGCTGGTTCTACGGGCCGGTGCGCTTGAGATTGAGTCGTTCTTGGTCGATCACGGGGTGGCCAAACCGGCGGTCGGGTACCGAATCACCTCGCCGGACGGCGTGATCGTGGTGTCTGGTGACACGCGTGTATGCGCATCGGTTGAGTCCGCAGCGCGTGGTGCCGACGTGCTGGTCCACGAGGTGTTCCATACTGCAATGCTCGAACAGTTGGGCCGTGAGCCAGAGTGGGTGATGGGAATGAAGGGGTATCACGCGGAGGCCGGTGAGCTCGGAGAGATGGCATCACGGGCCGAAGTCGGCCATTTGGTTCTCACGCACATGTTGCCGAGCCCCAATGGTGCCGACCAGAAGCAGGCTTACGCAGACGCCGTCAGGGCCGGCGGGTTCTGTGGTCCCTTGACAGTGGCAGACGACCTTGATAGATCGGAAGAGCGTCGTGTAGGGAAAGAGTGTAGATCTCGGTGGTCGCCGGATCATTAAAAAAAAAAAAATACACAAACACAAACATAAAATCAGATAAAACGAAA
>CALCCX010000201.1 GCA_937900165.1 uncultured Acidimicrobiia bacterium
AGATCTACACTCTTTCCCTACACGACGCTCTTCCGATCTCGGCGCTGTTCAAGCGGGGTGAGACCCAGGTCCTCAGCGTGACGACCATGGGCATGCCCCGCATGGAACAGATGCTCGACACCATCTCGAACGAAGAATCCAAGCGGTACATGCACCACTACAACTTCCCGCCGTTCTCGACGGGCGAGGCCGGATTCATGCGGGGCCCGAAGCGGCGCGAGATCGGTCACGGTGCTCTTGCCGAAAAGGCTGTGAGGGTGGTCGTGCCGCTCGGCGACGACTTCAACTACGCGCTGCGGCTCGTCTCCGAGGTGCTGGCATCCAACGGGTCATCTTCGATGGCCTCGGTTTGTGCCTCCACCTTGTCGCTGATGGACGCAGCAGTGCCGATCATCGCCCCGGTGGCCGGTATCGCGATGGGTGTCATCGCCCAGGACGGCGAGTACGTGACCCTCACCGATATCCTCGGTGCCGAGGACGCGCTCGGTGACATGGACTTCAAGGTGGCCGGTACCGCGGACGTGATCACCGCCATGCAGCTCGACATGAAGATCCAGGGTCTTCCGTCCGAGGTGCTGACCGGAGCTCTCAGCCAGGCCAGGGATGCCAGGTTGAAGATCCTCGAGGTGATGGCCGAGACGATCGCCGAACCGCGCACCGAACTCAACAAGTACGCGCCGCGACTCGAAGCCGTTCAGATCCCCAAGGACAAGATAGGCGAGATCATCGGCCCGAAGGGCAAAGTCATTCGCGAACTCGAGGAAGAGACCGGCGCCACGCTGGAGATCCAAGAGGACGGAACGGTGCTGATCGGTTCCGAATCGGGCGAACAGCTCGAGCATGCCAAAACGAGGGTGCTGGAGATTGCGTTCCCGCCTGAGGCCGAGCTCGGTAAGGAATATGAGGGCACGGTTGTGGGGATCACCAAATTCGGTGCATTCATCAACATCCTGCCAGGCCGTGACGGACTGCTGCACATCTCCAAGATGGACGCCAACCGCCGAGTCAACCGGGTCGAGGACTACCTCGACGATGGCGACGAGGTGAAGGTCGTAGTCGGCGAGATCGATCGCAACGGAAAAGTGAGCCTCGACCTGGTAGGCGAGATCGAGCCCAAGGAAGGCGCCAAAGTCGACGCCCCCCGTGAAGACGACCGCCGCGGTGGCGGTGATCGCGATCGTGGTGGTAGTCGTGATGGCGGTCGTGACCGCGGTGATCGTGATCGTGGCGGAAGCCGGGATCGTGGTGGTAGTCGTGATGGCGGCGGCGATCGTGGTGGTCGGGATCGTGATGGAAACCGGGATCGTGATGGAAACCGGGATCGTGATGGAAACCGGGATCGTGATAGCAACCGGGATCGTGATGGCAACCGTGACCGGGGTGAAAATCGTAGTGATGGTGGTGGGCGCGGCCGGAATGGCGGCGGCAATCGGGATCGTGGTGGCCGTGACCGGGATCGTGGTCGCGGTGGGAACCGGGATCGTGGTGGAAACCAGGACAGCGGCCGCAAGATGGTCTCTTTCGAAGACGCCTTCGAAGACGGCATCGAGTAGCCGATCACTCACAAGCGGTATCTGAGGAGAGGGTCCTTTGGGCCCTCTCCTCGCGCGAGGACGGAGTTCTGGCTTTCTCTGACGCGGTCTGTTCAGCCGTTCTCTATGGCCGCCGCTGTCTGGCGAATCTGGGCTCGAGTCGAAAGAGGTCAGTCTGGGGGAACCGGGAGCGTAAAGCGTTGCAGGAAGTCCCAAAGTACTTCGCTGCCCCAGTCCTTGGTGACTCGGCCCAGGCGCAACCCGGTTGGCCCTTGGCTCCCGTTCGGCCAGGTGTGGCCGCCACCGCGGACGCTGAGCAGCAACACCTCGACTCCGCCGGCGCAGCCGGTCCAGCGAGCCGCGACCGTGCTCGTGCCATCGTCGCCGGCGTCTGGGAGGTCTGAGTCCACGGGGCCGGTGCGACATTGGTTTCGTTCGGCCCAATCTGTGACGCTTTCGACGGCACCGAGCTTGTCTCCTCCTCGCCCGATGCAGCGGGCGCCAGAGGTCGAGTATGACCAGCAAGGATCCTCGGTGCCGTGGACTTGGAGCACCGCGACCGGCCGAGCAGGCTCGCAGGGCGCCCCCGTGGAGAATTGGTTGGAGCCGGCGACGGCCACGATTGCTGCAAACACGTCTGCTCGTTCGCAGGCGAGCCTGTGGCTGAAGGCAGCCCCGTTTGACAGGCCGGAGGCGTACAAGCGTGTTCTGTCGACGTTGAGCCACGACGAGACGTCTTCGATCAGCCGGTCCACGTAGGCGAGATCGTCGACATCGTTGGCGCACGCCTTGCCTGATGTGCAGTTCCAGCCGTCCGTGCCGCCGCCCGCATTCCAGGTGCGGAGCCGCCGGACCGGTGTGAATCCGGTGCCGTTCGGATAGACGGTCACGAACCCCTCTCGCTCTCCGAGGGCGTGGAGACAGCCAGGATCTTCGCTGTCGCCCCCAGGACAACTCATCCTCACTGCGTTGAGCGATGATCCTCCACCGCCGTGGAAAACGACAACCACTGGACTCGGGCTTTTTGGATCGTAAGAGCTCGGGACAAACACATCGTATGGGCGGTCTGGATAGCCATCGAGCTCGCATGTACCAGAATTCCCGGGTCCGACACACGACGGCGCAGAAGGACTCCACTGAGCCGCCACCGCGTCGCTCGTCGTCACTCGGATCCTTGTCTCCTGGGTCGTTCGCTCCTGGAGTGGCTCGTCTGCGGCGGGAGGTGTGTCCGGCGTTGCCCCTGGAGATCGGGCTGCGCACGCAGACGTCACCATCATCATCACGACCAGGAGCACGGACCGCCGGAGCACGGCGAGAGCCTATCAGTTCAGGTGTTCGGCGCCGGAAAGGGTCTCAGGCCACCGGGTCGTGCCGAGCAACCTTTGGAGGAGCAATATGCAGACCCGAGCCGAGGCGTCGTTGGACACGATGACCGCTGGGCGTTTCTTGGCGGATTTGCTGCTCCGCACAGGATCAAATCCACCAACCAAATCTCTCCGCGCAGCATCAGGTGAGGTGGTCGCCGGTCGTGGCATCCCAACTGTCTGCGTTGCCGGATTCGGCCCAATCATCCCAGGCCGTTTCGTAGTCACCTCCGAGTTCGCTGGATCTGAGCAAGCGCACGGCCTTGCGTACGACGGCCGAACGTGATGCATAGCCCCGGGATTTGGCGAATTCGTCCAAGAAGCCGACGTCGTCAGCTGGAAGGCTCACACTGACTTTCATACCCGTATCCTACCGCTGGTAGCTGCCCGCTATCACCCAGGTGCTCCCGTCTTTCTGAGTGAGGCCGGCCGGTCGATAGGCTCCGTGTTCCATGCCTGAGCTTCCTGACATCGTCGTCTACATCGAATCGATGGAGCGTTTGATCGGCGGTCGGGTGCTGGAACACGCTCGGGTTCCGTCGATCGCTCTGCTGCGCACCTACGACCCGCCATTGCACCATGTCGAAGGCAAGCGGATCACCGGGTTCCGGCGGGTCGGTAAGCGCATCGTCTGGGAGCTGGAGGACGACCTCTTCATGGTTTTCCACCTGATGGTTTCTGGTCGGTTTCGGTGGAGGAAGAAAGGGGTGGCGGTGCCGCGCAAGGTCGGCCACGGTGCGTTCGACTTCGACAACGGTTCGCTGCTGCTCACCGAACAGAGCACCAAGAAACGGGCGTCCCTGCATGTTGTGCGCGGCGAGGAGGCAGTGGGGGAGCAGGATCGGGGAGGCATCGAGCCGCTGGAGGTCGCCCTCGAACAGTTCGATGAGGCGCTGCGTCGTGAGAATCGCACGATGAAGCGGGCGCTGACCGACCCTCGCATCCTCAGCGGAATTGGAAACTCGTTTTCAGACGAGATCTTGCACAAGGCAGGGATTTCGCCGGTGAAGCGCACCAGCCAACTTTCGGATGAGGAGATGGCCAGGCTGTATGAGGCAACCAAGGCGTCGCTGCTCGAGTGGACCCAGATACTGAGAGACCAGGTGGGGGATGGGTTTCCGGACAAGGTCACCGCCTTCCGGCCGGAGATGGCGGTGCACGGCAAGTTCGGCGAGCCATGCCCGGTGTGTGGAAACAAAGTGAGATCGGAAGAGCGTCGTGTAGGGAAAGAGTGTAGATCTCGGTGGGCG
>CALCCX010000202.1 GCA_937900165.1 uncultured Acidimicrobiia bacterium
CGGGCCAAGTACATCGCCGAGACATTTTTTGACGAGGCGCGCCAGGTCACCAATGTTCGGAACATGGCGGGTTTCACCGGCTCCTACCAAGGTATGCCGGTGTCGGTGATGGGCACTGGCATGGGGGTACCTTCCGCATCTATCTACATTACAGAGCTGATCCGCTTCTACGAGGTCAAGCGGCTCATCCGGGTCGGCTCGACCGGTGCCATCCCCGATGAGGTGGGCCTGCGTGACGTCGTCATCGCCATCGGCGCCTCAACGGATTCCGGCGTCAATCGGGCCCGCTACAACGGGATGGACTATTCACCGACCGCCGACTTCTCGCTTCTCGAGGCGGCAGTGAACGCCGCCAGGGCCCAGGGAGCCACATTCCACGTCGGCAACGTGCATACCTCAGACTCCTTCTATGGGCCTGACCCCGAGAAAATGTTCGCAGCCTGGGAACGCATGGGGGTGTTGGCGGTTGAAATGGAAACGGCCGGCCTCTACGCGATCGCAGCCGAGGAGCGAGTCAAGGCCCTGTCGATTCTCACAGTGTCCGACCACATCAAGCAGCAGACCGAGACGACCTCTGACGAGCGCGAGCGCACCTTCAACGACATGGTCGAAATCGCCCTGACCGCGCTGAAATCTGAGGCTGCTTCCTAGACATCAGGACGTTGAGACGACACGGATCGGCCGAACGCGGACAGGAAATCCCCGGCACCTGGAGCCTCGACTAACGAAACGATTACCTGCAACACCGCTAGCGTTTGCCTTGTGAAGGTAACGATCGAAAGCCAGAGGGCGGCGCCCGATCTCCCGGCAGAACCACAACGCCGGATATTGGGGCCGGTTCTGCTCGGGCTGGTATCGATCGCGGCGATCGGACTCTTGAGCACCTCTGCCTTCGAATCTGTCAATGACCAGCCTTCTCTCGTGGAAGATGAGTTCCTTTCTGAGCGAGTAGCAGGGCTGGGCGGTTCTCTCCAGATGATCGTCGGGAGAGGCGGCGACACGTACTACGTGTCATGGGCGCTGGACCGGGCTCGCCCGGACCGGACGCTACTCAAAGTCGTTGACGCAAGAATGAACAGCGACGGGTCACTGATCGCTGGACTAGAGGGGCCTGTGCCCGATCTTTCGCTCGGGTCTGTCGAAACGATCACCCCTGTGATCACCGGTACCCTTTCCTTCGCATGGCATGAGACGGATCCGGACCGGATCGCCCTAGTGAGGAAGCTCGGCAATACATATCAACTCTGGCTCGGTGAGTCCTCTTCGCTTGGTGGATTCGTCTTCTCCTCATCCGCGACGATCGGATCAGAATCGTCAGTCGTGGCATTCGGGGACTGGGGCGTGGCACTGGCGACGACCGGTCCAGAGGATGAATCCATCGTCCAGGTCTTCGACTTGGACGGCAACGAGGTTCAGGTCCATTCGGGTCGATTCCTAGGTTCCCAACCGGGCCAAGACGGCGGAGTCACCGTAATAGGCGAAGAGGGCATAACCCAGACAACGAACGGGATCACGACGGCCCTAGACCTGCCGGACAGAGGACAGATCAGAGCCCTGGTGTGGAGTCCCAACGGACAACTGGTGGCAAATCTCGTTGGCATCGGAGCACCACTCCGCACCGAGGTTGTATCAGATGGGGAAGTGATCGCGACCGCAGACGGATTCCCGATTGGCTGGGACGATTCCGGACAGGTTGTGTTCGTAGCCACCCCCCCACGGGGACTGGGATTCCTAACCGTGTCAGACGGCTCGTTTGAGCTTCTCGAACTAGAGGGGTTTGTGGTTGATGCTGGATTGAGGGACGAGTAGTTCGCGGTTCAGAACCGAGCACCCCAGGTCATGACCATCGACGCCATCGCCAATGTCAAAAGCAGAATGTCGACCAGCCCGAAGTTCCGCAGCTTGGCAGTCAGAGATTTCAGTTCCGCCTCGTTGTCCGATTCGTAGGCTTCTGCCACCTTTTCGCCAACCGGTCCGAAAACTCGGATTCCGAGACCCGCGCCAACCACCACGGTGACGAACCCGAGCGTGATGAAGGTCGATCCAAAGCTGTAGCCTCGATCGATCGCCAAGATGATCCCGGTGATGAGGGCCACGATGGCAGCAGGGCCATACAGCACCTTGCCCATCAGCACGGTCGAGCGCATCCATTCAGCGGCCGCAACGCCGCCGATCTTGCCCATGCGCGGGTTGACAATCATCTGGGTCACGTTCGCACCGAACCAGGCGGCTGCGGCCAGGATATGAATCAAAAGCACCAGTTCCATGCTGTCTTCCTCTTTGGCTCCGAGCCACGCTAGTTCCTCGCGCCGACTACATCGAAACGGCCACCTGCGGAGGCACATGCAGCCCAAATTCGACCGGGAACGTCACTGCTCACCGGTAGTGTGCTCTCTCGTGGCTGCCGCGCTCGTTACCGCCAAAGGACTCACCAAACACTTCGATGACTTCGTCGCGGTTGATGGTGTTGACTTCGAGGTGCGCGAAGGGGAAGTTTTTGGTTTCCTCGGTCCCAACGGTGCGGGCAAGAGCTCAACGATGAGGATGATCGGTTCTGTGTCCCCTGTGACCGCCGGGACCTTGAGGGTGCTTGGTTTCGATCCGAGTACCGAGGGGCGGCTGCTGAGGGCCAGGCTCGGCGTGGTGCCCCAGGAAGACAGCCTCGACCTCGAACTCACTGTCGAAGAGAACCTCCTGATCTACGGCCGCTACTTCGACATCAGTCGTAAGGATCTGGCCCCCCGCATCGACGAACTGCTCGAGTTCGCTCAGCTGACCGACCGCCGCAAGGACCGAACCGAGCCGTTGTCCGGCGGCATGAAACGGCGGCTGACGATTGCGAGAGGCTTGATCAACCGACCAGACCTACTCCTGCTGGACGAGCCGACCACCGGCCTCGATCCCCAGGCCAGGCACATCCTTTGGGACCGCCTCTACCGACTCAAACAAGACGGGGTTACCCAGATTCTCACCACCCATTACATGGACGAGGCCGAACAACTCTGCGACCGGCTGGTCATCATGGACCGTGGCAAAATCGTGGCGGAGGGCTCGCCCAGTGGGTTGATCGCCGAGCATGCCCCCCGTGAGGTGCTGGAGCTGCGTTTCCCGGTTGGAGTGCAGGACGGGGTCGTCGAGCAACTGGAAGGAGTGGCAACCCGCTACGAAGCGCTGGCCGACCGGGTACTGCTGTATACCGACGATGCTGATGCATCGATGCGCGCCATCACCGAACGAGGCCTCGCACCAGAGCAAACGATGATCCGCCGCTCGACCCTCGAAGACGTCTTTCTGAAGCTGACCGGCCGGACCCTGGTCGACTGATGGCTACGCCTGTCGCGCTCCGAGTCGTCGAGGCCAACTTCATCAGCTATCGGCGGGTGTGGAAGGGAAGCGCGGTCACTTCCTTCGTCAACCCGATTCTGTATCTGGCGGCGATGGGCCTCGGCCTCGGCTCGCTGGTCGACGACACTGCCGCGGCCACGACCCTAGGCGCAGACTCATATCTGGAGTTCCTTGCTCCTGGCATGTTGGTGGCCACCACAATGATCACCGCCACCTTCGAATCCTCCTGGCCGATGCTGGCCGCGATCAAATGGACCAAAACGTATGAGGCCACCCTGGCCACTCCGGTCGGGGTAAGCGGCCTGATCGGTGGCCATTTCATCTGGATCGCAATGCGGCTGCTGGCGGTTTCCACCGTGTTCGTCGTTGTAATGCTGGCGTTCGGCGCAGCGAGTGCCGGAGATGCCATCGTGCTCCTGATCCCGGCCGTCCTCGTCGGGCTCGCCATTGCAGGACCGGTATCCGCCTTTACCGCCGGCCGAGAATCAGAACAAGGCATTGTGCTGCTGTTCCGGTTCGGGATCACCCCGATGTTCCTATTTTCGGGGACGTTCTTTCCCATCAGCCAGTTACCGGACTTGATCCAACCGCTCGCCTACTTGACCCCGCTTTGGCATGGTGTCGAGGTGGCGAGGCGGATGGCCATCGGGACAGCCACCACGTTGCCCATCTGGCAGCACCTCGGCTACCTGATCGTCCTGTTCGCGGTCGGGGCTTGGCTGACTGGCAGGTATCTCGCGAGAAGAATCCTGCCGTGAGCGTCCCCACCCTCACCACCCGGATTGCCCCTCCTGTCAGGGCCGGGGCGAGGGCGCAGCGCATCCTCGAGCGAAACACGATGGTTTTTCGTCGGATGTGGATGGTGATCATCTCCGGGTTCTTCGAGCCCGTCTTCTACCTCTTTTCGATCGGGGTCGGGATCAGCCAACTGGTCGGCGACGTGGTCGGACCCGACGGAGACCCGATCACCTACACCGCCTTCATAGCGCCCGCCCTGCTCGCCTCCTCAGCGATGAACGGAGCCGTGTTCGAGTCGACGATGAACATCTTCTTCAAACTCAAATACGACAAGGTCTACGACACGATGCTCGCCACCCCGATCGTGCCATGGGACATCGCCATCGGCGAAATTGCCTGGTCGCTGATCCGAGGAGCCATCTACACGCTTGGCTTCATGGTTGTCATGGCCTTCATGGGCCTGCTCAGCAGTCCGTGGGCGATCCTGGTCTTCCCGGCTGCCGCACTGATCGGATTCGCTTTCGCCGCGATCGGAATGGCTGCAACGACCTACATGAGGAGCTGGCAAGATTTTGACCTGGTGACTTTGGTCACGCTGCCGCTGTTCCTGTTCTCGGCAACGTTCTTTCCTCTGGACGTCTACCCGCCTGCGATCCAAACCCTCACTCAGATCTCACCTCTGTATCACTCGGTCGAACTCATCAGGGCGCTGACCCTTGGAATTTTCGACATCACCCTCGTCGGCCACGTGTCCTTCCTGGTGGTGATGGGCGCGATCGGCCTCAGGATCACCGGTAAGCGGTTCGCCAAACTGCTGATGACGTAGGACACGGCCCTTCGCCTTTGGTGGTCAGACGGAGATGTCGACCCGGCTTACGACACGCCCTGCTGGCCGACCAGCTTGGTGACCTTCACCCGGACCACCAGCTCACCTGGCACTCCGTTGCGGGCGCCGTACTCGTCTGCCCGGTCGTCGCCGACGTAACGGCGGCAGGTCTCGGTCGCCCAGTAGAGCAGCCGGTCGTTGTCCATCGACACGACCACCCCGTCGACCCTGGCCCAACCGAATGGGAATTCCTCCGTATCAACCGCGATAGAGACTCGCGGTTCCCGGGACATGTTCTTGGCCTTCACCGTGCCGTCGCCGGTCAGAAAGATGAGGTCGCCGGTGTCGTCGTCGAAATCGAACCAGATCGGGGCGACATGGGGCGATCCGTCATTTCGAACGGTCGCCAGCTTGCCGGTCTTGGACCCGGTCCGCATGTAGGACCGGACTTCGTCTTCGGTCATTTCTTCGCTCCATTCTCCTGAATCTGGTGGCGAGGCTACCGACCTGGGACTCGTACCACGCTCACCCGGCCCGGCTATTGACCATTCCTTAGGCTCTAGTGTGGATATATCCGCACTAGAGCCTAAGGTTCAAGGGCCTGTCCATCGTCATGCGAACTTTCGGCTCGACCTCGGCTATACCCGAGGTCGAGTGTTGCCTGGACCAATGTCATGCCGGAACCGTAGAACTTCGAGTGCACTCGAAGTCAAGCCCACCAAGGCTGAGGCATGGCTACGATTCCGCCATGTCGTTGTGGAAATCGCTCAAAAAAATCTTCAAAAAGGAAGCCGCTGACGTTCAGGAAGGGTTGTCCTCCCTGCGAGACAAGCTCGATGACGAGTTGAGCAGGCGCGAACGCGAGATGGAGGCCTCCCCGTCGGAGCGGATCGAAATGATCCAAGGCGAGGTTGACGCCACGGGCAGTCGAATGGAGGAGCTCGAGGCGGAACTCGACTCCCGTTCTGCCGCCGCAGACTCGGCAGACGACCTCCGCCGCGACTGACCACAGCGCCACACGCACGCGGCGAGGGGTCCAGAACTCGGACCTACCATGCGTCGTCATGGCTGAATTCATCTACTCGATGGTGCGGGTCAACCGCCACCACCCCCCGGACAAACAAGTTCTCAAGGACGTCACCCTGTCGTCTTTTCACGGTGCGAAGATCGGGGTGATCGGACACAACGGGTCAGGAAAGACTTCGCTGTTGCGGATCATGGCCGGCCTCGATGACGGCTACACCGGCGACGCCAAGCTCATGGACTCCTACACGGTCGGTTTTCTCGAACAGGAGCCGGAACTGGATCCTGACAAAGACGTGATGGGCAACGTGATGGAGGGGGTCGGCGAGATCGCCCAACTCCTCGAGCAATACAACGAGGTGTTAGCAGGCTGGTCCGATCCCGACGCCGACTTCGACAAGCTCGGCGAAGATCAGGCCAAACTCGAAAAACGCATCGAGGCGGCCAACGGCTGGGACATGGAACGTACTATCGCGATTGCAATGGACGCCCTCCGCCTGCCGCCTGGCGATTCGTCGGTAACCAATCTGTCTGGCGGCGAGAAACGCAGAGTGGCCTTGGCTCGGCTGCTGTTGGCGGCTCCTGATCTGCTGCTGCTCGACGAACCCACCAACCATTTGGACGCAGAGTCGGTGGCATGGCTGGAGCGACACCTCGAGCAATATCGCGGCACCGTCATGGCCGTTACCCATGATCGCTACTTCCTCGACAATGTCGCGTCGTGGATTCTCGAACTGGACCACGGCAACGCCTATCCCTTCGAGGGCAACTACACCGGTTGGTTGGAACAGAAAACGGCTCGTCTCGCCCAGGAGGAACGGGAAACTTCGGCCCGCCAACGCACCCTAGCCCGCGAGCTGGATTGGGCCAGGATGTCCCCCAAGGCCCGCCAGGCCAAGGGCAGGGCGAGGTTGAACCGGTACGAGGAATTGGTATCCGAAGCCGCCGATCAAGTCAAGCGGGCATCGAAGCTGGAGATTCAGATCCCGTTCACGCGGCGGCTAGGTGACCAGGTCATCGTCGCCAAAGATCTCACCAAGGGATACGGAGACCGGCTCCTGATCGACGATCTCGACTTCATGCTGCCGCCGGCCGGCATCGTCGGTGTGATCGGAGCGAACGGAGCGGGTAAGACGACCCTATTTCGGATGATCACCGGCCAGGAGGACCCGGATTCAGGGACCCTCGAAGTAGGAGAAACCGTGGATCTCGCTTATCTCGACCAGAGCCGGGATCTACTCGCCCCAGACAAGACGGTGTACGAGGAAATCTCGGGCGGCGACGACCTGCTGACCATCGGGAACCGTGAGGTCAACGCTCGCGCCTTCGTCGCCTCTCTCAACTTCAAAGGCGGCGATCAGCAGAAGAAGGTCGGCAAGCTCTCAGGAGGAGAACGCAACCGGGTCCACCTCGGCAAGATGCTGAGGGAAGGCGGCAACGTGGTTCTGCTGGACGAACCGTCCAACGACCTGGACGTCGACACCCTCCGCGCCTTGGAGGACGCCCTCGAGGCGTTCCCCGGTTGCGCGGTGATCATCTCCCACGACCGCTGGTTCCTCGACCGGATCTGCACCCACATCCTCGCCTTCGAGGGCGACAGTGAGGTTCGCTGGTACGAGGGCAACTTCACCGAATACGAAGACTGGAAGCGCGAACAGTTCGGAGAAGAGTCGATCGAACCCCACCGCATCAAGTACAAACCGCTGGTGCGTTGAATGCGAACCCATGCAACTCGAAGAGTTGCCTAGTACCCAGGGTTCGCAGCGTCGCTATAGCGTCACTTTAGCTCCCGAGTTCGGGCCACGTCCCCTAGGCCGAGCCGCTGATCTCCTTGACGGATGCAAGAACCGCATCGGGGTCGAAAACACGGTCGAGCCAGCCGTCCTGAAAGATGACTCCCTTCGCTTTCTCGATGGCTTTGTACGCGCCATCGGAAAAGACCCCGTCGAACTGATCGAACGCGATCGCCATTTCGATCCCCAGGTGTCCGACGATGAAATCCATCGCGGCGTCCTTGGGCACACCGCGTCGAACTGCCTCATCGGTCGCATCTCGCAAAGCCAGGGCCAACGTGGCTCCGACCGTTTCGGACAAGGCCGGCTCGAGGATCGCCATTTGCTCGATCGTGCAGCGATGGGATCTGCGCACCGGCGCGAAGATGGTGCGGGCGATGTCCTCACACAAGGTGTAGTGATCTTCGGTGCCGCGCAATAGACCACAGACGATGTTCTGCTCTGCGGCAACACCACCGAAGTAGTCGCCCTGAGCGTGCTCTCCGACATCGTTGCGAAACAACGGCGGGTGACACGGATGGGTCGCAAAGACAGCGATATCCTCTCGGTGCGGCATCTCCCCGGCGTGGGGAGCGGCGGCGTCGAGAACCATCAGACAGGCGCCAGGTTTGAGCTGGTCGATGAATCCCTCAGAGATCGCTCCGATCAGGTTGTCCGGGACCGCCATCAACACCACATCCGCAAGCGGATAGGCCGAGTCGGGTTCAACACAATCGAGACCCGTCTCGTCGGCAAGCCGCCGGCGCCCTTCTTCGGTCACTTCGACGTGATCGACCGAGTAGGAAGATTTCATCAGGTTGGCCGATAGCCTCACCCCCATCTTCCCGCCCGCTCCGAGCAACACGATCCTTGTCATATCTCCATCTCCTCTCATGTTGGCTTGTGACCATCCCTGACCGCCCCGAAGTACTCAATTGATCCCATTTGGCCTCCCTTCAGCGAGATCTCCAGTGTGGAGAAATCACGCTCTCCGACCTCGGCCTTCATGATCGACGAACCGTGACCCATGGCAGACATCAGGGTCAACGAGCGAACCTGTAGCGCCTCCGCGACATGACTGGACGTATCCCCGCCCGCGACGGCAACACGCTCGATCCCGGCGTCGCGCACGACCCGATCGAGGACTTGACCGAGGCCTTCGCCGATCCGGGCGCGGGCCGTTCCGGTCGACACATTGGAACGACCGACAACAGCGCTGAAGCTCGCAATACTGCGATCGTCCGGCCCCAAGGCGGTGTACACGATCGGATCTCGGCCCCGCTTTATGCACTCCAAGGCCTTCTCCGTTGTTCGATCGATCTCGAGCGACCACGCCGATAGATCAACCGAGGCGTCCACCGCGATACGAATCAACTCGAATCCGTTTTCACCCGCCCACCTGAGTTGCGTCGCGGTCACCGGCGACGTCGATGCCGAGACAGCGGCGAGACGCTCTACCGGTTCGTACCCGACCAGAGGCAGGCCGCCGTCGACAAGACCCCTCTTGCGCCAATATTGAATCAACGCATACTCGACTCCCTGAGACCCGACCGCCAGGAGCCGCTCGCCCCGGTTCTCCCATATCAGGCGTCCGACCTCGGCGAGCATGTCTTCATCGGCCATGTCGAACGCCACCGTCGGGTTCCCCGCCTGGAGCTCACGCTGCAGGGCTTCGCCACCTCGTCCCGAATTCAGGGTCAACGCGTCCACTAGCCCTACCCGCATCTCGGTTTGGTCAGCTAGATGTCGCCTGATGTCGGCTTCGCCCATCGGGGTGATCGGGTGTCGGCTCATGGTCGGGTGACGGTCCAGCCTGTGAACGACCCCATCGGCCACGGCGAACAAGTTCCCAAACATCTGGTACCGGCCGATCGGAGGGGCCGGCACGACGAGCGGGGTCCACTCCCCTGCAAGCAGGGGAAGAGCAAGCTCCATCGCCTTGCCGATCGAGCCGATCCCGGGAGCAGAATCGAAGGTCGAGCACACCTTGTAGTGAGTGATGGGCGCCGTCAGCGTCGACAGGAACTCGAAGATCGGAGGCAGGTTGTCGTCCATCCAACGCGGATCATGACGCCGGGCCGTCCCGGCGATTCCGATGCCGCGCCATGAAGCATAAGGTGCAAACTGCTCAGGAGTTGGGACGTCCATGAACAGAACCGACTGCAAACCAGCACCGGCCAGAACTTCCATCACCGCGGCCGATCCTGTGAAATCATCTCCGTACCACGAAACCAGCGGACCTTCTGGCAACGCCTGGTGAGCTTGGCTGTTCATTGGCCGAATGCGCCGAGGGCCCGCGCCAACGCCGGATGATCAATGGCATGGGTATCGAGCGGCGTGCCGGAGATCGCCGCGTCCCAGGCTTCCCGGAGACTGGCGACCCCGGCTGCCGGCCCGTCAGGGTGCGCCATCACAGCTCCGCCCGCTGCGTAAATCAGGTCGGGCGACCCCAGCGCGGCATATGTCGCAGGTGGCTGGCGGACCGTTTGTCCTGACGAAAATACCGGCATTACAAGGCAGGGCTTGGCCTCGAACATCGGAGTCAGACACGAACGCGCCGAGGCGACCACACTTTCGTCATCTTCAGCAAATTTGGACTCCAGGCCATTGACGTGCATGTGGTCGACGCCGGCCAGACGCCAGATCTTTTGCCACGCGACATAGGACCACCCCAGCGTTGGGCACCGAGAGAGGTAGCCCCATCCGTTTCGGTGGGCGTGGATGGGCACCTCGGCGAATCGGCCAAGCTCGATCATGCCGACGAGACCAACCGAGTTGAGGCTCGCCATGACACAGGTGCCGCCAAGCTGCACGACATAGTCGTGTCGACGCCTCATCTGCTCGAGATCGCCGGTGATGTTGAAGGCGAACATGACCTTCTTGCCGGTGCGTTGGGCATGGTCGCCAACGGCGCGCATCACGGACCGGGCTCGATCCTTGAATCGATTGAAGGGGCTGTCGGACTGAAGCTCGTCGTCTTTCACGAAGTCGATGCCTGCCTCACACAGCGTTCTCACCAGATCGCCGGTCTCGTCCGGGCTGAGACCCACGCTTGGTTTGATGATCGTTCCGATCACCGGCCGACCCTCCACTCCGGTCAACCGTCGGGTTCCATCTATGGAAAAACGGGGGCCAGGGTAGGCCTCCGCGAAGGCCTCCGGCAGACGGAGATCCAAGATTCTCAGCCCGCTCACCTGGCCGAGTTCAAAGAGGTTGCCGGCGACCGTCGCCATCAGATTGGGCAGCGAGGCCCCCATGTTGTCGAGTGGCCACGAGACGGTGACCCGCGCCCGATTCGATACCCGAGACCCGGAACCAGCCACCAACGACGCCGATGCCACCGCTTCCAGGCCCTCGACGGACTCAACGCGAGCGGCGACCCGCTCGATCAGCTCGGGGGTCTCCGCAGGAAGGGAGACGAACGTGCCGCTGGACTGTTCGCCCGCCATGACGTCGGCCACCCGGCGCGGATCGGACGGGGTCTCCAGGAGATAGTCGACCTCGATGCGAGATCGGAAGAGCGTCGTGTAGGGAAAGAGGGTAGATCTCGGGGGTCGCCGAAC
>CALCCX010000203.1 GCA_937900165.1 uncultured Acidimicrobiia bacterium
GGGTCCAGTCAACGTCGCCTGCTTCGGCCAGTGCCGGGATCTTGGTCAACTGGCCGTCGCCGCTGTAAAACGCGAACCCGGCGCTGTCAGGACCCCTCTCCCTCATCTGATGCAGCATCAGCGCGCTGAGCCGCCCCAGCTCGGGCTCATGACGCGGCGTCTTGAGATACAAGCCGACAATCCCGCACATGTTTCCCCCTCTCTCCAGTCTTCCGTCGTTTCCCCAGTGTAGACTCCGTCCACTCTGAGTACGGTCGAGGAAACCCTGGAGGTGGGATGGTGTCGCTGAAAGACCTAGGCAACCGCATCAAGGAAGACGGGGTCGAATACATCTACGCGATGTTCGTGGAAATGCACGGTAAGCCGTGCGCCAAATTGGTGCCGGTCAGCAGCCTCGATGACCTGATGGCGAACGGAGCCGGGTTCGCCGGGTTCGCGGCCGGTCCCATGGGCCAAACGCCGGCCGATCCCGACATACTCGCCATCCCCGATCCAGACTCTTACATGGTGCTGCCCTGGCAGCCGAACGTCGCAGCCATGCAATGTGACCCAACAGTGGAAGGCGACGAGTGGCCATACGCTCCCCGCATAATTCTGAAGCGCGCCCTGGCAGCCGCGTATGACCAGGGGTTGGTGCTCAAAGTTGGAGTCGAGGCCGAGTACTCGCTCGTTGCGAAGAACGAAGACGGCACCATCAGAGTGGCAGACGAGCGGGACGACAGCGCCATGCCGTGCTACGACGCTCGCGGACTCACCCGCATGCTGGACCACCTCACAACGGTATCGAAGCACATGGATGCTCTCGGCTGGGGCAACTACGCCAACGACCACGAGGACGCCAACGGTCAGTTCGAGCAGAACTTCCAGTATGCAGACGCTCTGATCACGGCGGATCGCTTGATCATCCTGCGTCTGATGATGCACACCCTGGCAGAGCGGCAAGGCATCTATGCGACGTTCATGCCCAAACCTTTCAGCGACAAGACAGGCAACGGGCTGCATACCCATCTCAGTCTGTGGACCGCAGATGGCGACGAGCCCCTGTTCCACGACGAAGACGACCCACGCGGGCTTGGCCTGAGCACCATGGCCTACCAATTCACCGCAGGGCTCGTCGAGCATGCAGCCGGCCTGGTTGGGATCCTCTGCCCGACCGTGAATTCGTACAAGCGAATGGGCGTAGGGCCGCCAGACTCAGGTGCCACCTGGGCTCCGGCCTACGCGGCATATGGCGGGAACAATCGAACCCAGATGATCCGGGTGCCAGAGGGCGGTCGCATCGAGGTGAGGGCCATGGATGGCGCCGCCAATCCGTACCTCAGTTTCGCCGCTCAACTCGGCTGTGGACTGGCAGGAATCGCGGCCGGTCTCGATCCGGGCGATCCCAACACAGACAATCTCTACGAAATGCCCGAAGCCGAGTTGGCCGCGCGGGGAATCAAGGCAATGCCGCCAACCCTGCTCCACGCCATGGAGAATCTCGTCACGGACGACGTTCTACGCACCTGCATGGGCACCACTCCCCACGGGGACTACATCGACTATTTCGCGGAGGTCAAGCGTCGCGAATTCCATCAGTGGCACGACATCGTCAGCCAGGCGGAGGTCGACCAGTACCTCACTCTGTTCTGAGGGCGTGATCTTGGTCGGGTGCTGCTACGTTGTGAGTCCTCACAGATACCCGCGGATGGGCTTGTTTGGAGTCGAAAGGACCAGTGAATGGGATTGATGCTGGCCATCGGGGCGGCGGGGAGCCTTGTTTTGTGGTTCACGCTGCTGGGTGCGATTGCACTGACCCTGTTTACCTGCCGAGAGGCTTCCTTGCCTTGGAAATCCTGCCTCTGGTGGGGCCTGGCGGTAGCCCTGTTCCACATCGTCGGCTATCTCGGACTACGCGGATGGGTCAGCTACCGAGATCGGGCAACCGCATGAAGAGGTGGTCAACGATTAGTCGGCCTGCGCGGTCGTTGATCGTGTTCGGGATAGTGCTGGTGTCCCTCGCGATGAGCGGGCTGTTGACTGCCCAGCAATCAGTGACCATTTCCAGTGAGGAGGCGATCGAAATTGCGCGACCCGAAATCGATTTCGAACCAGAGCAGATCGCGGTGCGGCTCGTTCGCAAGGGCTTCCGCCTCCGAGGCGTGTGGGCTGTGTCCTTCACGATTCCTGGAGCCGATGGATTCGAACGATTGAGCACCGTTCAACTCGACGCCAACTCAGGAACGGTGCTCGAAGTCATCAACTCGAATTGAGCCTGAACCACGTTCAATCGTCAGGCCGCTCGATCGACGACAACAGCTCGTAGATCAGGGTGATCGCGGCTGCCGCAAACAACACCACCGCGGCCCAGATCCCAACACCGGCGTCCACGCCCTCCAACCCGCCAAGGGTCAATATGCCCCTGGCCGTCACGATCGTTGCCAGTGCAGCAGCGATCCAGGCGAAGCGATACCCGAAGTGAATGAGGACGAGGGTCACGAAACCAAGGACCAGCACAGCGCCCCCATCACCCTCGCCGAGTCCCCAGCGCGGCTCGCCGTTGCCCTGGATCCAAGGCAACAGAACCGTGGCCATGCCGACACCGACGAGGACCCTCGGAAGGACCTTCGTCAACCGTCGATCAGTTGGTGGCTCGCTCAGAGACCGCTTGTCCCAACAGTCAGCACCGCAATAATGACGAAGATGACGCAGCCGATGCTAAAGATCCACATACCACGCTCAAAACTCTTCGAATGCGTTTGCTGTGGTGGAAACTCCACTTGCTTACCAGCCATGTTTACGCCTGCTCCTTCGCCAGCTCAGCGGCTGCCTCGTTGAGGCGCCGATCCTCCAACATGATCCCCATCACGACGGTCACGAGCATCACGGTAAAACCAAGGAGTGTCAGGATGATTGTCGCAGTGTTTCCACCCGGACCCCAGGTGAAGTAACCCTCGCCGGCCTCCTTGGCCGCCTGGAAGGCCTCTTCCCACGATTCGTACGGGAACGTGTTCATGTATCACTCCTTTGCTCAGCCGAAGAGTCAACTGATGTCCTGGGTCCAGAGTCTCGGGTTCCACCGAGCACACTCCATTTTCTGGAGCCCCACTTTCCAGCGACACCAACCACGAGATACATCAGGAGCACGGCACCGACCAGTTCAAGCATGAGACGACCTCACACCACTGACCTCTTCGTACGCCTCTTGCAAGACCGGGCCTGCGAGAACCGCCCTCCCATCCTCGAGCACGATGACTTCCGGCTCGGCGGCGAACTCCGGATAGAAATCTTCTCCGAATTCGACGATGTCAAGACCGGAAAGCTCCACCTCTAGTGGGACCCGCAGCAGGTTGGCCCGCTTGAGCAGCCACGACGCAACCCAACCCGAAATGAACCCGAGTGGGACGAATGTGGCGAGGCCGACGAGCTGGCCGTACAGCGACGTGTCGACGCCCAAGCCATCGTTCCCGATGCCGGTCGGGAAGCCGGAAGCAAAGATCCCCACATAAATCAGGCCGAGGAAGCCGGCCGCTCCGTGAACCGCAACCGCTCCAACGGCATCGTCGATCCGGAACTTCTTCTCGATGATCCCGCCTATCCAGACGGCGAAGACGCCCCCGAAGATCGACAGCAGGTACACCAGAGAGGGCTGATATATGTCCGCTCCGGCGGACACCGAAATCACACCCGCCAGGCCGCCGGACAGGGTCCAGAAAGGGTCACCCTTCGATGCAAAGTACCCGCCCGTGAAACCACCGGCGAAGGCAATCGTGATTGTGAAGGTGATCGCAGACAACGTTGCGGGTGACAGATAAATGTTGGCCCAACCAGGGAAGAAGGTCGACTGGATCACCAAACACGCCGCGTAGAAGGCGTAGAAGCCGGTAAATATGAGCATCAGACCCATCAGGGTCATATGCAGGTTGTGTGGCTTGAATGCTCTCGCCCCTCCGGTCTTGCTGTATTTGCCCAGCCGAGGACCGAGGTTCATCAGCACACCCAGCGCAAACGCGCCGGCAATCCCGTGCACCACACCAGAGGCAATGGCGTCTCGGAATCCGAAGCGGACGGTCAGCCAACCGCCTGCGCTCCATCCCCAAGCCGCATCGAGAATCCAGACAACGGAGCCGAGTAACGCGGCGAGGACCAGGTACGCCGAGATCCGGATCCGTTCAATGGTCGCGCCGGACATGATGGAAGCTGTGGTCCACGAGAAGAGCAGGAATGCCGCCCAGAACACACCGGAGATGTTGTCCGAAAGGTTCGGACCGAGATTCGCGCCCCACGGGATGGTGGAGGCGCAGAAGGGCCCGTAGAATTCATCGCCGGTGCTGGAAGGAATTAGACCTTCCTGCATGCAACCGTATATCCACCAACCGAAGTAGTAGAACGTGGGAGTCACGACCGCGATAGTCAGAATGTTTTTCATCGCCGTGGAAATCATGTTCTTCCGACGGCTCACGCCCGACTCGTAGGCCATGAAACCTACGTGGATCAGCCACATGAACACCACTGTCCAGAAGTAGAACTGCTCCGCCAGGATCGCACTGTCCAGGCCTATCTGTTCCTCCACAGTCGCCTGCGCGAGAACCATCATTCCCATCGAGCCACTCCTCTTCTCGCTGCCTTTGCCAACCAGGACGGACAAGGTGAGTTGAACGAGGGTTGACGCTGTCAACCGGCACCATAGCCGCTGCCGATCCGCGATGCTTGGGAGGATGCCCTTTTCCGCGCCGGTCCGTTGTCCCTTTAGAATGGCCCTGATCGCATCGCCCCCCATAGCTGGGGCCACCGCCCGGCGAGGAGGATCTCCTGTGACCAACCAAATAGGACCGGTCGACCAACCGTCCTCGGCGCTAGCCCTAGAGGCCATGATCGGTGGCCGGGTCCATGAGCTTCGGATGGATCTCGGACTAACGACTGCCCAGCTCGGCGAGTTGGCCGGGATCTCAAAGGCCATGGTCTCAAAGATTGAGAACGGGCGCACCTCACCCAGCCTGAGAACCCTCGAGCGACTCGCAAGAGCACTGGAGGTACCGCTGACCTCATTGTTTCGAGGCCTGGACGAAGAGCACGAGGCTCTTCATATTCCCGAAGGGCAAGGCCTCAAGATCGTCGGTCGCAGCACTAGGGCTGGACACGAATACGAATTTCTTGGCAGTAGCCGAGGCTCGTATCGACGGATGGAACCGACCCTCATCACACTGCGCAACCGCACCGAGGTGTTCCCGCTCTTCCAGCATCCGGGAACCGAGTGGATCTATGTGCTGGCGGGCGAGTTCGAGTACGGGTATGGATCGGCGAGATACCGAATGAAACGAGGTGACGTGCTCCAATTCAAGGGCGAAGTTCCTCACGGACCGGTGTCACTGGTCAGGCTCCCCGTTCGGTTTCTCTCGGTGAAGGCTTTCGGAAGCATCCCAGACGGTCACTGACAAGATTCGCGCTTGACAAGGGCAGGCTAAGCTGCGCCGGCCAGAATCCCAGCAGCCAGTGTCCGGTTTCTGTTCGGAACCGAGACCTTCTGGGTTTCTTCACAGTTGACAAGCGACGAAACACAGTAAACTACAATTCGCTCAGATCGGCTCGATCTCCATGTCGGCTGGGTCCGAGAATGATGTGGTAATGGCCAGCAGAAGGTCCGATTGGGAAAGTCATATGAGCACGCCGACGCCGCGCCAAAGACCAGGGTGTCACGAATCCGTCTTCCGACGATCCATGACCAAGGAACCCACCTGCCCACATCGAAGGTGCCCTTGAGGATTCCAGCTGGTCGAAAATTCTCTGCTTTGAGCCTGGTTCGCAAGGGCATGACGGGCGGCGATTGGCCTCTGGTTTGGCGCCACCATGAGCTGGCGCCGACCTATGACGTGGTGATCGTGGGCGGCGGACTGCACGGCTTGGCGACGGCTCACTACCTGGCGCAGAATCATGGCATCGCCAACGTCGCGGTGATCGAGAAGTCGTACATCGGCAGTGGAGGATCGGGTCGTAATACGGCGATCATTCGATCCAATTACCTCACCCCAGAAGGGGTTGCCTTCTACAACCGATCCGTCCAGCTCTTCGAGCAACTGTCCCAGGATCTCAACTTCAACGTCATGTTCGAACAGCGGGGCCACATGACCCTGGCGCATAGCGACGCCTCGCTGAGAACCATGCGATGGCGCGCCGAGGTCAACAAGGTCCAGGGGATCGACTCGCAGGTGATCGACCCGGACGAGATCGCCAAACTAGTGCCGCTGATGGACGTGAGCGCCAACACCCGCTATCCGATCTTGGGGGCGCTCTGGCATCCGCCGGGTGGCATCGCCCGCCACGACGCCGTCGTCTGGACATACGCAAGGTCAGCCGATGCGGCCGGCGTCCATCTCCATATGAATACCGAGGTGACCGGCATCGAGGTGAAAGGGGACCAAGTGATCGGTGTGCAAACATCGAGGGGCGACATATCGACCCCGATCGTGATCAACTGCACCGCCGGTTGGAGCTCGATCATCTCAGATATGGCCGGAGTCAAGATGCCTATCCACACCAGACCGCTGCAGGCAGCGGTGACCGAACCGGTCAAGGCATTCCTCGATCCGGTGATAGTGTCCGGGTCGCTGCACGTATACGTCAGCCAGACTGCCCGTGGAGAGCTCGTGTTTGGTGCGGCAACAGACCCCTTCGCCTCGTACTCCACCCGAGGTTCTCTGGAGTTCATCGAAAGCCTGGCCGGCCATGTGCTCCAGCTCATGCCGAGCCTCGCCAAGATGCGTCTGTTGCGTCAATGGGCCGGCCTTTGCGACATGACGCCGGATTTCTCACCAATCATCGGACCGACCCCTGTCGGTGGTTTCTATGTCGATGTTGGTTGGGGCACGTACGGGTTCAAGGCAGGGCCGGTGGCCGGTGAACAAACGGCTGAGGCCGTCGCGACCGGCCGGATACCAGAGCTGATCAAAGCCTTCCAGCTCGACCGCTTCGAAAAGGGCGCCCTGACAGGCGAGAAAGGGGCAGCCGCGGTTGGGCACTGAACACGCACTTCACCGACATAGCGAGCTGATGCCGTGCTGCTGATCGAGTGCCCCCATTGCGGGCCGCGCAACGGCACGGAGTTCACCTACTCCGGCAAGATCCAGCCACGCCCGGTCATGAAAGGATCGGACTTCGAGGCGCGCGCCGAGTGGCGTCGTTATCTATACGAAGAGGACAATTTCGCAGGGTTCGCCAAAGAACGCTGGTTCCACGGCAACGGCTGCCGCAAGTTCCTCGACATCGAACGGCACTCCGTGACCAACGAGATCTCTTCCGTCTCACCTGCGGGTGAAGCCTCGTGAGCGAGATGCGCCTCAGCCCCCAATCTGGCGAGATCATCGACCGTTCGTCACCGCTGCCCTTCACCTGGAACGGCAAACCTCTCACAGGCCACGTCGGTGACACGATCGTTTCGGCAATGGCGGCGTCCGGGGTCAAGGTATTTTCGCGCAGCCTCAAATACCACCGGAAGCGTGGCATCTTGACGGCCAATTACCTCGACCCGAACACGATCCTCCAGGTGGACGACGAGCCGAATGTGCGGGCAGGTCACCGTCGACTCGAGGCCGGAATGAATGTCTCTTCCCAGAACACCTGGCCCTCTCTCGAGTTCGATGTCAAGTCTGCCAATCAGGCCGTCGGCCGGTTCCTCGCTCCCGGCTTCTACTACAAGACGTTCATCTCGCCGCGTCCGATGTGGCCGATGTACCAGCGGGTCCTGAGGCGGTTCTCGCACGGCGGCCGGATCGACGACCAAGTGACCAGCGACCACTATGACAAGCGCTACGCCCACCCTGATGTGGTGGTAGCCGGTGCCGGCCCGGCCGGGATGGCGGCCGCCATCGCCGCGGCCAAGGCCGGTGCGTCGGTGATGTTGGTGGAGGAGGAATACAGGCTCGGCGGTCATCTGCGCTACGGATCGGCAGATGATCTCGAAGCGCTGGCCACACTCCTCGCCGAGGTCGAGGCAAACAACAACATCGAAGTGCTGGCGAACTCTGTAGTTGGCGCCCGCTACGACGACAACTGGATCATGATCAATCAGCGTGACCCAGGGCATGTTCGGGAGCGACTGATCAGCGCACGCGCCAAAACGCTGGTGGTCGCGGCCGGCACCATCGAGCGACCCTACGTATTCGAGGGGAACGACCTGCCAGGCGTGATGCTCTCAGGCGCGGTTCGACGACTCATCAATCTCTACGCAGTCAAACCTGGAGAACGAGCCGTGGTTTTCACCGCAAACCCCGAGGGCGACCTGGCAGCACAAGACCTGTCTCGAGCCGGTGTCGAAGTCGTGGAGGTCGTAGACGCTCGGTCAGGTGGCGACCTGGTAGGAGCAAAGGGTAGGGGCAAATTGTCGACCGTAGAAGTAGGCGACCGATCCGTCGATGCAGATCTGTTGGTGACCTCCGTTGGTTGGACCGCGCCGACCTCCCTGCTCAATATGGCGGGCTGTAGACCGGTTTACGATCAGGGGGCAGCCCGTTTCGTTCCGACCGACCTACCGGACGACGTGCTGGTCACCGGCGGTATGGTCGGCGACGGCTCCACCGAACAGCTCGTTGCCCACGGCTCTGTGATAGGGACGAACGCCGCAGCCAGAGCTTTGAAGATCAGAGCGAGGTGGCAGCGCCTGACCCCTTCCGCCCTTCCACCAGCGCTGGTCGAGGTGGTAGAAGAGTCGGCTCCTGACCTGTTGCCCCAAGCCCACCCGGAGCTGTACCGCGCCTCGACCCACGGCTTCGTCGACTATTCAGAGGACATCAAATCAAAAGACCTCATCTCGGCGGCCAATGAGGGCTACAACCTGATGGAACTCAACAAGCGCTACACCACAGTCACGATGGGTCCAATTCAGGGTAAATTGGAGGTCGCCAACGCGGTGGCGATCCATGCCGAGGCGACTGGGCGATCGATCGCCGAGACCGGCACCACCACCTGGCGACCACCATACGCGCCGACCAGCCTCGGTGCGCTCAGCGGAGCAGAGATGGATCCGGTCCGCTACTCCCCCATGCATCAGTGGCATGTGGCGAGAGGCGCGACACCGTTGGTCGCCGGCATGTGGATTCGACCGGAGCATTACGGAGATCCGGCAGCCGAAGTGCGCAACGTTCGAGCCAAGGTCGGGATCATCGACGTCAGCCCGCTCGGCAAACTCGACCTTCGAGGCACAGACGTACCCAAGCTCCTCAACTTCGTCTATACCAACAAGTGGTCGAAGCTTACGGTCGGGTCTGTGCGGTACGGGGTGATGTGTGCAGAGGACGGTGTTGTCATGGACGACGGAGTGGTCGGGCATCTCGGCGAGGACCGTTACTTGATGACCACCACGTCAGGCGGCGCAGGCCTGGTGTGGAATTGGATCGACGACTGGCTCCAGACCACCCACCCGGACTGGGATGTGACCATGACCGCCGTGACCGACGGTTTTGCGTCGATCAACATCGCCGGACCAAATTCGCGGGAACTGCTGGGCCGCCTCACCGAGGTTGACCTCGACAAGGAAGCGTTCGGCTATATGAAGGTCAGGGAGGGAACCGTGGCCGATGTCGACGGGTGCGTGATCTGGCGCATTGGATTCACCGGCGAACTCAGCTATGAAGTCCATGTACCGGCCGGCTACGCCCTGCACCTTTGGAAAGCCCTGATGGAGAAAGGCCAGGACTTGGGAGTCGCTCCGTTCGGCGTCGAGGCACAGCGGATCATGCGGCTGGAGAAAGGTCATTTTATCGTCGGGCAGGACACCGACGGCCTCACCCAGGGGTTCAGCCTCGGACTCGACTGGGCCATCAAGCTCGACAAGGACGACTTCGCCGGCAAGCCGGAGCTCGAATGGCAGGCGGCCGATGGCGTGCAGAGTCGCATTGTTGCTATCCAACCGGTGGACCCAACCGTGGTACCAGAGGAGGCAAGCCAGATCCTCGAAGGCACGGACATTGTTGGCCGGATCACCTCGAGCCGGATGTCGCCGACGCTCGGCCGGTCGATCTGTCTCGGAGTCGTTGCGGACCACCTCAAGGAGCCAGGCACGATCCTGAACGTCCGTCTGGGAAACGGCGAAACCGCCAAGGCCGCAGTCATGGAGCATCACGCCCATTTCGATCCACAGGGAGAACGTCTCCGTGGCTGAGCCGACCTTCGCAAGTCCGATCGGGCCCGAATTGGTAGGTCCGGAGCTCCGTATCACCGACGAGACGGTGTTCCGAAAGACGCGGATTGTCAACGACGGCTTCGAGGGAATCGAGCCCGGTCACGTCAAGCAGGTCGGCGATGGACTCGCCTTTTCCACCAGCCCCAACGAATGGACCTTGCTCAGTGCCGATGCTCCACCTGGGATGAGATCGATCGACCTCACCCACGTCAGGGCGGTCATGCGGATCACGGGCTCTGATGCGAGGGCTCTGCTGGCCAAGGTCTGCGCGCTCGATTTCGACGACCGGATGTTCCCGTCCGGTTCGGCGGCCCGCACCCTGGTGGCCGAGACTGCCACCGAGGTGGTTAGAGACGACGTGGATGGCGACCCGTCCTATCTGTTGATCACCTCACGATCGTTCGGCGAGTACCTCTACGGCGTGCTTGCCGACCAGGCCCAAGAGTTCGCAGTAGGCACCGCCTCCTAGGAACCGGCCGCGGAGATGAGAATCGACTCGTAGATCGTCTGGTCATCCAAATCGACCACCGGAAACCCTGCCGCCCAGTCTCCCTGCCAATGCACTTCCAGACCGGGATTGGTGTGGCTGCTTCCGTCAGGCAGGAACAGGTGAGGGCTCATGGCGACTGCCTCGCTCTGAGCGAGTTTCAAGTCGGCGAACAGCTCCACCCGCCCAACCCCCTCGGCGAGATCCGCTGCCAATCGATCAGCATCGAGGCCGTCAACCGTGGAGGCGATCGCAATGATCGTGGCGTGGAGCTGGATGGTCGCGGAATCTCCCCAGAACGCCCGTCGCAGGGCTCTGTCCAACCGCTCAGACTGTGCAAGCCCCTGCCGCTTGGCGGCCTGAACCGCTTCGAAAGCGAGAAGCACGGTATTCGGGTAGTGATAGTCGGGGCCCTGCCAGATCTGCCATCCAGCATCGGGCTCGAGCGGCCCCAGCGCAGGAATCTCAGAATCGGAACCATGTCGAGTGCCTGGCGTCCCGTTGAGGAGCTCGATCGGAAAGGCATGGTGATCGAAGCGCAAGGTTTCGTCGAGTCCGAGCCGGGCCCGGGTGACGAACAGCCGATGGACCGCGATATGACTGAAAGGACAGATCAGATCGCTGAAGATCACGATCGTGCCGCGGGCAACTTCGATGGTCATGGTGTGTTCCTCTCCTTGTGTTCTGTTCCTGGAGGATTGCTCCAGATTCGTTCGGGGGTGACCAGAACCGCGCAGCGCCGCTCATCGAGCATCGCGCGGTCATATTCGGCCAGGTCCTGGTGCTGACCGCCGGCCGCGTGATAGATGTCTCGCAAGAGTTGGCGTAGAGCGGCGTCGTCGATGGAAGCCTGCAAGTCGTCAGGCCCATGGAGGCTTACCGGTCCTCTGACCGACACCCATTGCCACCCAGCTTGGAACACCAATGTGGCCCTCGGACGGGCCCGCAAGTTGGCCATCTTGGCTCCGGCCCTGGCCACCAGCCCAACCGTCTGGCTCGCGGACACAGGGTCAGCGACCACCGCGGCGTTGACCACAGACACCTGGGGGTCAACCGAGTCGACGGCGGCAGTAATCAGCACCGCCAGGTGCTGGTTCTCCGCAGATGTCCTGCGAATGAGGTCGAGTCCATCAGGGATGGCCAGGCTCACGGCTGTTGGCGGATGAGTTCTACCTCGACTTCGATCCGGATCTCCTTGGACACGAGCAATCCCCCGGTCTCCAGAATCATGTTCCAGGTCAAGCCCCAATCCTCACGATTGATCTTGCCCGCCGCGCTGAAGACCGCTCGCTCGTTGTCCCATGGGTCCTTGGCGCAACCGAGGTATTCGACATCGAGGGTGATCGGCCTGGTGACACCCTTGATTGTCAGATTGCCGGTCAAAGTCGCGGCGGCACCGTCGGTTGACAGGTCGGTTGATCGGAAGGTCGCACCGGGATATTCGGCGACATCCATCAGATCACTCGACCGGAGATGGTCGTCTCGGGTCTGATCTCCGGTGCTGACCGAAGCCATTTCGATATCCACAGAGACCGTCGATTCCGCGATGTCGTCTGCGATCACCAGTGCACCTTCCACACCGGTGAAACGACCCCGGACCTTGGTGAGCCCGAAGTGACGACCGACAAAGCCGACCTGAGCGTGACCGGGATCGATGGTCCAAGTGCCGGACGCCGGCAGCTCGACACCGTTGATAGTTCTGACGGGACTGGTCATGAGAGCCTCCTAAGTTATGTGCGTGCGCACAGACTAATATCATGTGCTCGCGCACGCAAATCACTAACATGGCACCGATGGCCAACGAGGATGCACACAGGACGGACCCCCAAGACGCGGTCGCTCCATGGCGGGCGATGCTGCTCGCTCACAACCGCTCATTGCGCGCCATCGAAAACGATCTGAAGGCGGCCGGCGTCATCCCGCTGAACTGGTACGACGTTCTGCTCGAACTCAAAGCGGCGGACGAGGGGCTCCGCATGCAAGAACTCAGCGAACGGGTCGTGCTTTCGAGAACTCGAGTGAGCCGCCTCGTCGACGAACTCGAAGCCAAGGACCTGGTCACACGCCACCCCCACCCCGAAGACGGGCGAGCGACCCTGGCAAAGATCACGAAGGATGGCGCCACGGCACTGAGAGCCGCTGCGCCCATCTACCTCGACGGAATCGAACGCCATTTCACCGCCCACCTCACGTCCACAGAGCAGCGCTCCATCACAAAAGGCCTCAGCCGAGTCGTAGCCGCCCAGGACCGACCGCCGATAACGCCAACATGACCCCAGAAGAGGACCGACCGGGCGAATCAGAGATCAACGACTGGATCTGCCTCGAAGAACTGCTCGGTCACTTCACTTCCAGCGACGGTGACGGAGCGGATGACACCGAACCCGCGTCGAGCCGCGACCCCGATGGTCGATCGGCGGCAAGGCCGAGGACTATACCGGCACCGACGACTACCGAGCCACCCAATACGGCCGGGGTGATCGTGGTGAGCCCGGGGATGAGCCCGGTGGCCGCAGCCGATACGGGGAGGAGACCGGCGAACAGGCCGGCGGTGCCCGATCCGAGTTGCTCGACGGCCGTGTACCAAAGCACGAACGCGATGGCAGTGAGGACGACCGCGAGGTAACCGATGGCAAAGACCTCTCCAGCCTTGAGCTCCGGCACGGCGTTGGTGCCGTCGAGGATCAAGGCAATGGCAGCGAGCTGCAGCGTTGCGATCCAGCAGGTGTGGGTCGAGACGCCGAACGGTCCGAGGCTGCCCAGCACCGGTACGGCGAGCAGTGTGAAGGCTGCTTCGCCGCCGAGGGCGACCAAGGACCACACGATCCCGTCAAAGTTCGTACGACCGCCCCCTTGGACGATGACTGCACCAACGACTACGAGCATCACACCGACGACAGTTCCGGTCGACGGGGCGCGGCCCTTCCGGATGGCGTCGGCCATGATCAACAGGAGCGGTACCGCTGAGACGATGACGGCGATGGCCGCCGGTTCGGCATGGTCCACGGCCTTGACCAGAGCGACGTTGAACAAGGCCAACCCAGTCGCCGCCAGGGCGCCCAGCCAGAGCCATTCTCGGCCTCGGGGACGAGGGATGCGGCGGCCGGCCATTTTCGTACCCACGATGAGGATCAGAGCAGCCAAACCGTATCGGATGGCCTGGGCAGTGAAAACTGGATAGTCGACCAGCTCGCCTGACACGGTAATGCCAGACCCCACCGCCATCATCGCCACGATGCCAGCCAGGATGCCAATGGTTCGAGGTTGCACAAATCCGAAAGTAGGTCGATAGTGGACCTATGTCCAGGACCACATCGATGTCTTCTGAATGGACCAATTTCGGTCGAGATCTGATGGTGTCACTGACCGATGTGCCCAGGGGCCAGTGGACCACGCACCTCTGTGGCCAGCTACGAGGCGCCGTCCGCAATGGGGCGCTGCGGCCTGGAGTGCTGTTGCCATCGACCCGGGTACTCGCCGCGGACCTCAGACTGTCCCGAGGACTCGTGGTCAACGTATACGAGCAACTGGTCGCGGAGGGGTATCTCGAATCCCGCCCTGGCAGCGCCACCCTGGTGTCGTCTATGGCGTCCAGGCCGGCGACGGCCAACAACACACAACAGAAGGTCGCGAGTCAGGTGGTCCGACACAACCCAGGGCTTCCCGACCTGGGGCTGTTCCCGAGAACGGAATGGTTGAAGGCCTACAAGACCGCTCTCGGGAACCTGCCGGACAGGGATCTGCACTACGGCGACCCACAAGGCTACGAGCCACTTCGCTACCAACTCGCCGACTACCTGGGCCGCGTCCGTGGTAGCACGGCAACACCTGACCAGATCCTCATCGTCAACGGCTACGCCCAAGCTCTCGCCATCCTCGCCACAGTCTTGCCGCGTGTAGGCATCGACACGGTCGCCGTTGAAGAACCAGGATCGAACGGTACTCGTGGCCAACTTCAGTACTGGGGAATCTCCACGCCCCCCGCCACCGTGGACAACCACGGGCTCCGAGTCGACGCCCTCGAATCAACCGGCGCCAGGGCCGTGCTCGTCACCCCTGCCCACCACTACCCGACTGGGGTCGTTCTGTCACCCGACAGACGACGGCAACTTCTCGCCTGGGTCGACGCCGGACCCCGCTACGTCATTGAAGACGACTACGACGCCGAGTTTCGCTACGACCATGCCCCCGTTGGATCCCTCCAGCCGCTCGCCCCCGAACGAATCATCACCGGATCGAGCGTCTCCAAAACCCTCGCGCCCGGCCTCCGGCTCGGCTGGCTCGTCCTGCCCACCGCCCTGGTCAGAGACGCGGTCGACACCAAGGCGGCTTCTGACCTGGCCGGCCCCACCCTGCCCCAAGCAGCCCTCGCTCACTTCCTCAGCTCTGGAGCCTTTGACCGTCACCTCCGCCGAAGCCGCCGCCGGTACCGGCAAAGACGCCAAGAACTCGCCGATCGGCTCGAACCCCATTTGCCACCCGATGCCATCACCGGCCTCGACGCCGGACTCAACCTCTGCATTCGTCTTCCCCGCCACCTCGACGACCGGAAGGTCGCCGAGCAACTCCGATCCCGCGGGGTCAACTGCCAGGCCCTCAGCTACTACCACCAGACGGCCCCAACTCAGGGCGGCATCATCCTCGACCTCGCCACCACCACAGACACCCACCTCGACCACGTCATCGCATCCACGGGAACCGAAGCGACGTGAAGCCCGTACGAACACGCCACCAGCGAGCGGCCGGGTGCAAGAGTTGAGACCGTGAGCGGGACCGACTGACCAAGTTTCGCCTTGACACGTACGTGACCGCGGCGGCCCTTGCAATCCGGACCAAGGGCGACATCTAGATCCAGATGAATGCCTGATCAGTTCGCTCGGAAGATCTGGATTGCGTCGTCGAACTCGCCCCGCGGCGTAGGGGGCCACACGCCGATTCGCAGGTCGCCTGTATCAACCACCGTGAAAGGAATGGTCCCTCTCACTTCTTCGATATCGACCCTCGACCACAGCCTTCCATCCTCAGACGACCAGATTGCAGGCAAGGTCTGTTCTTTGTCCCGGGCGGCGTCGAAGTCGCGACCGGCCGCCCAGATCTTTCCACCCTCCGTGGTTATCGCCTCGGCGGTCATGGAACCGAACTCCGCAGCAACAGGGTCGTCTGGCCGAGGCGACCGGGTCCAGGTGATCCCGTCCGGCGAGGTCCAGGCTGTCATGAGCCGAGTGTCTGAGTAGTCGCCGCCGACCGCCACGAATTGGTCCCCGACTCTTAGCACCGACCTCATGACTTTCTCGTCGAAGTCCACATTCTGAGGAGTCACCCGCCGCCACGAGAGCCCGTCCACCGATGTGAACACGGCCGCCGTTGGCACGGACTGGCCGCCCGGGGATTGTCCGACGGCCAGCAGTCCATCGCCCCCCTCGATCACGTCTTCGACATCGGAGGTGTCGAAAAGAGCTGCAGATTCTGCCGGTCCCAAGGACCAGATCTCGCCATCTGTTGTCGTGGCCAGTGTCGCCACCGTGCTCTCTCCGAACGAAGCGCGGCTGTAGAGCAACGTCACGCGGTCGTCGGTCGGTGACAGGAACACCGCCTGGACCCAACCGAGCTGCCCTGGCTCCTCCAGTCCGAATCCGTCCGCAAGGTCCAACGACTCCCACTGCACACCATCCGCCGACCAGAGAGAACTGCCGGCCCCTCCTGCGAAGAACCCGAACGGCGTGGCTTCGACGAAAGTGAGGCACTCGACATCATCGGGTCCTTCGGCCCGTTGCCACGTCAGCGCATCGTCCGACCACCAAATCGGCAGGCCAGGTGCGTCTCTTACAAAACCCTCGCAACCGGCCAAAACTATCCGGGCGTCGTCGTTTGCGCCGCCCGTGATTGCTCCAGGGCCAAAGAGGCGAGGATCAGTTGAGATCCGCTCCCAATCCCCAACCGGTTCTGGCAAGGTGGGCTTCGCCACCACCGTCGTTGGGACGTCAGCAAGGGACGTCGCTGGAACCTCGGCCAGCATCGCGGTGGTCCCACCTGGCAGCGTGGTCTCCGGCAGCGAAGCGGGAACAGTCGTCGGGGCAGGCTGCTGGGCCGGCCGGACCTCGGGATCAGACCGCAGCAAGAGGGCTACGGGAGTGATGAGTAGCAGCACCACCGCGGCTGCTCCCAACACAACGACCCAGTTGCGACGCGTCTTTCGGGGATCGAGACCAGGCGCCACCTGACGGGCGTGCGCCGATCGCAGTTCGTTCGCGTAGCCTCTGATCAGATCGTCGATGTTCATCTCAGACCTCCGCTTCGAATCGTTGAGCCAGACTTTGTCTCGCCCGGTGAAGATGGACCCTGACCGTCGCCTCTGAGCACCCAAGCACCTCGGCGACTTCGGTTGTCGAAAGATCTTCGACAAACACCAAGGCAATCGTTTGTGCCTGCCGACGGGGCAGTTTTCGCACAACCGCCCAAAAATCTTCGCTCGGCTCGTCGAGAGCGATCGACTCGGTAGCTCCCACACCCAAGCGCCCAAGCGCCCTGGCTTCGGCGTACGAGCGCCGTAGCACAGAACGTGATCGGTTGGCGATCACCCGGAAGAGCCACCGCTCCGGATTGTCGAGCTCGTCCCATCGCCGAGACGTCGCCCAGAAGGCCTCCTGGGCGATGTCCTCAGCGACCCGGCTCCCAGCCAATGCATGAGCAACCGCCACGGCTCGGGGAAAGTGGCGACGATAGAAGTCGTTAAATTCCGCGTCCCTCAGACCTGTCCGTTCGATCGTCGTCTCCGCCCATACAGACTCGTTCACACTGCAAGGTCGCATCCCGGTGGTCAAATGTTTACAAGAATTGGATCACGAAACAATCGTGGCCGGTCATCACGGCATTCCACCAGGCAGTACGATCGTCGACGTGAACTGGATCGACGAAATCATCGAGCTGCACGCCTTCTTCGAAGGTTGGTTTCTGGGCGCAATCGACTCACTGGACCGGATGGAATCGGTCCTGGCCGAGGGATTTTCGATCGTGCAACCCGACGGCGCCGAAGTGGACAGGGCAGGCACGATCGAATCCGTCGCCGGCGGTCGCGCCACCAGCCGTGAACTGGTGATAACGACCTCCGACCATCGGCTCCTGCACGATGGTGGAGACACGCTCGTCGCTTCCTACGTCGAAACGCACGAGCGTTCCGATCGCACAAAGCGACGGTTGAGCACGGTCGTGTTCGTGCGATCGGATTCGGCACCAAACGGGTTGATGTGGGTACGGGTACACGAGACTTGGCTGGATCGCGAGTAGTCAGGTCGAACCTCCAGATAGCCTGGCCTTGCGACAGCCGATACGGCCTGATCGCATCTTGCGCGCGACACGACGGTGGCTGCGCTGCTATCTGTTGGGCTGCTGGAAGAACAGCTCCGAAGCCTCGTCGGCCGGGAACAGGAGTTCCACGGTGAGCCCTGCGAGACCGGCGTCGTGTGGGTTGTTGAACTGGGCGGCCATGCCAATGGTGCTGACGACAGCGTCACCAACCCGGAAGGTGGGACACAGCAGCGGCTGTGGGTCCATGACATTGGGAACATCCAGGTGGGCCACCACCCCCTCGGCGAGTTCGACGAGGTCGGCGAGTTCGTCGTCGAGGGGGCTGGCTTGATGCTGACGCCGGAGACGTTCAAGGCCACCCATCGCGATCTGAGGCCAGTTGGCGATCAACTTGTGCACGTCCGGATTCGTGTACTGGCGGCGGACGAGGTTCTCGCCGACTATGTCCTCACCAAATAATCGATGGGCCGGCTTGTTCGCCAGCAGGACGTCCCAGCGGTGGGTCAACACCAGGCCAGGATACGGTTCGTGAACGCTGAGCATCCTCTCGAGGGTCTTGCGGTGGGGAGCCAGATCAATGGAGCCGAGACCTTGATTCGGATAGACGGGGGCAAGCCCGGCAGCTTCCAATAGGTCGTTGCGGTACTCCAAAGGCACGTCGAGGACCTGGGACAGTCGCAGCACCATCTCCTGGCTGGGTCGGGAACGACCTGTTTCGAGGAAGGAGACGTGGCGGGATGTGGAACCGGCCCGAGCCGCAAGTTCGAGCTGGCTGAAGCCCCTGGCGTGGCGCCACCTACGGAGCCCGTGCCCGAATGGGGTCACCCCCGCAATGCCGTCCCGTTCCACTCCCTCCTTCACACTGTTCTCCATCTGCTGATTCTCCCCGATCGTTGTCTCGGTGCCCATTCCCTCCTAGGGAATTGTCTTCAGTACTTCGAGGCGGAGATGATGGCCGGCATGCGAAACCTACCGAAAGCCAGCATCACGATCGACGCCCCTCCCGAAAAAGTGTGGGCCATAGTCGCTCACCGGTTCGACGAGATCGGCGAGTGGTCGTCGGTCATTCCAAACTCGGCCGCCATTGATTCTCCGAGCATTGCTCAGAACAACGGGGGCGCACCGATCGGTGCCAGGGCCTGTGAGTCCACTCTCCCCGGTATTTCCAACATCGAAGAGACCATCATCGCATACGACGAAAAGGTACGCCGTTTGACCTACCGCGCCACCGCCGGTGTGCCCGCCTTCATGAAAAGCGCCGCCAACACCTGGACTGTTGCGGACTCCGGCCAGGGAAAATCGAAGGTGACAATCGAGCCTGTTGTCGAGGTTGGGGCGCTGGGACGCTGGCTCCTGCTGCCCATACGACCGATGCTGATCCGGAGCGGCAAACAGATTCTCGAGGACCTCAAACACTACGCGGAGACCGATCGGCCTTCGCCTCGCAAGCAACGCCAGCTCGGCGACCTCGAAAAGGGCAGCGAATGAACGACATCACCATTGATCTCGGGGGGACGAGAGTGACTGCCTATCTGACAACCCCGGACCGAGAGGGGCCGATGCCTGGTGTGCTCGTGCTGAGCGAAGCGTGGGGACTCAACGACGACATCCGCCGCATCACAGACCGGTTCGCCAACGAGGGCTACGTGGCCCTCGCCCCAGACTTCGTCGACGGAGGCCGCATCAGGTGTTTGGCCAAGGCGGCCGGGGATCTCCGCCGCGGCCAGGGTCCGGTGGTCGACGCCGTCGACCAGGCCCTCGACCACCTCGCCGGCCAGCCGAACGTCGATCCCAACCGGCTCGCCGTCGCTGGATTCTGCCTCGGAGCCGGGTACGCCTTTCTGCTCGGACTCGGCGGGAAGGTGAAAGCGATCGCTCCAAACTACGGCCAACCTCCGTCAGACCTCGACCAGCTTGCTGCCCTGTGTCCCGCTGTTGTGTCCTACGGTGGCAAGGACAAGATGTTCGGCAAGTACGCGAGCAAGGTCGAACAGGTTCTCGCGACCCACAATGTTGCCCACGACGTGCGTTCCTACCCAGAGGCCGGCCACTCATTCCTCAACCAAGCCGAGGGCCACCGCTTCGCCAAGACACTCATGGCGCCGTTCGCAGCGATCGGATACCACCAAGAGTCAGCCGAACACGCCTGGGGACGCATCACCAGATTCTTCGCCGAACACGTCTGACCGAGGTCAAGGCGCGGTGGACGTTCGGTCGAGTATGTGGCGGTCGGTCTCAGCAATGAACGTGGAGCAGTCCCATGTGGGTCGAGCGGTAGACATCGGAGCTGTTAGAGCTTCGCCAGATCACGCCCCCTCGGGTCAGTACCCGTTGCTTCGAATTCGGCGGGATGGTCTTTGGTCACCAGGACGAGGAGGCTGGGCAGAACCAGCAGCGTCGCTGCCGCAGCCATCGAGATCATCACCGCAGTCAGCAGTCCGAAGCTGGCGAACATCGGCATGGGGGCGAACGCCAGGATGAAGAACCCGACGGCGCTCGAAACGGCGGAGGAGAGCAAAGCGACACCGGTTCCTTCACCGGTTCTGCTCACCGCGGCCAGCCTGCTGCCAGTTCGACTCAGCTCCTCGCGGTATCTCATCGTGAAATGAATGGCGAAGTCGATACCGATACCGACGGAGATGGCCCCGATGGTGGCGGTGACGAGGTTGATGGAGAAACCGGCAACATTCATGAAGGCGTAGAGCAACGCGACGGTCATGAGGATCGGGACAACACTCACTGCCCCGAACCGGAGCGACCGCATGAAGGCCGCAGCGACCAGGAAGCAGAGGATCACGGCGATGGGTAGCGAGATCTGAAGCGCCCGCGAAACCGCTTCGAGGCTCTCCTGGCGAACGATCGGTCCACCGGTGAGCTGCACCACCGCGTCGCCATCCAGCTCTTGGAGGTCAGCCGCCAGCTCGTCCACCCACGGTGAGATGGCATCGCGAGCCCCGACTACGGACTCCTGACGCCGGGTGTCGATGAGCTGGACCGTGAACGTTGTCGCCGCGTCCGAGCCGTCGTCGCCCAGCCATAGGTTCTGTCTGACATCATTGGGCGTCTGGAGGAATCGGCCCTCGTCCAAGGCGATCCCGGCCTGACGGGTGAAGGCATACAAGGCGGAAAGCTGATTCCGGTCGTGGGGGATGCCATCCCCGTCAGTATCGACAACGGCGACGCCGGTCGCCCGGCCAATCGCCGGGATCGTGAGAAGGGAGGCCCATGAGTCTTCGATGATCTCGAGCACACTCCCGTCTACCTGGGTCACCCCATTGGAGTCGCGCGCCAAACTCGGCGTGTCGAGACTTTCGAGATGGGAGCGGAACTCGGCCAGCCGCTTGAGCACAACCGGATCGGCCAGGTCGGTTTCGATGTAGATCGTGGCGGGCTCTCCCCCACGTTCCCCGACATGGCGGTCAAGTCGGTCGAGACCGACCACGAAGTCGGTATCGGCGGCAAAGAAGTCCTCGACGTCGAACTCGGTCGGCACCTGAACTGCCAAGAATGCGGCGGCGATGCTGATGGCGCCGGCGATCGGAAGAACGACGGCTCGCTTGGCGGCCACCCGGGCGGTGACCTTTCCGAGCGTTCGGGCTACTAGGCCTACGCCGCGGCCGGTGACCGAGGTGTCCTCAGGGTGCCGTCGCGCCACCGCGACAGGAATGATGAGAGCGGCCACCAGGTAGACACCGAGAGCGGCGACTCCTGCCGGCGGCGAAATGAACACCAACAGCAGCACGGTGGTCATGGCCAGCATCCCGGCCCCGGTCTGCCCGGCGATCCGCCCCATGGTCCGAACCCCGGATTCAGGCGGAGTGCCAAGCCGCTCCTCGATCGTGGCTACCGCCAGGGGCGTGACTATGCCGAGCAGCAAGAACGCCGCGACGAGTGCAATGCTGGTGGCAACACCGAACTGGATGATCGATTCGATGCCGCTGGATGTGTTGGAGAGGAACGCGGCCGTATCTGAGGCAAGGGCGAGCACCAGTGCCCCGACAACGGCAGTCATGCCTATGCCAAAGGCGTGCCGAGGCCGGTGCCCGAGCCGTCGTTCCTCCTGATAGCGACCCAGTGAGTGGAAGGCGAAGTCGACACCGAACGAGATCATCGCGATCGGCACGATCAGAGACAGGACCAGGTCGTCCTCGAGGCCGATGAGATTGCTGATCCCGTACAGCCACACGATCAGTGCTCCAAGAGCAGCACCGGTGACCGCCAGCGCCCAGTAGGAGCGGAAGACGACGCCGACGATGATCAGCACGGCGAGGATCGTGAAACCGATGAAGGGCCCTGCCGCTTCTCCCTGCTCCTGAGAGGTCAGGTTGACGTCGATGGCGACCCCCCAGGCCTCGAACGTCGTCTCTTCACCGCGCAGGGCCGCCACTGCCTCCCTGGCGTATTCCTCGGGAGCGGTGTCACTACCTAAGGTGACGCCGCTGTCGGCAAAACCGAGGACGTTGTTGTCGGCGAGGATCTGGGTGACGACTGCGGGAGCCACCCACTGTTCTGTGGATTCGTCATAACGTGCTTCAACCGACAGACCGAGTTCATCGGCTCCAACGTCATCGATGATCGTGGTGAGCGCGTCGGCCACCTCGGCATCGGTGGCCCCGTCGAGGCCGGAGGCAAGCCGGGAGTCGACGATGTCGGCAATCGTGGACACGCCGACGATGTCTGTTTGGGTCGTCGGATCGTAGTAAGAAAGAAGAGTGGGGCCGAGGTCGGGATCAACACGCAGGGCGGCGGCATTGTCCCGCAACTCGATCAGGGCGTCTCGGGTCAGCATGTTGCCATCCCGAGCCTCGACGATCACGGGAATGTCAAAGACTGCCGAGACGAAACGATCCTCAATGGAGTCGCGAGCATCGAAGACCGGTCCGGACGGTTCTTGGGAGGCGGTCGTCGTAGGTGCCATGCCCAGGAACGGCACTGCCAGGATCGCGGTGATCAGCACGGCGATACCGATCACGATGAGCGGGTGGGCGGCCATCCACCCAAATCGCCTCTGATTGCTGGATTCTGTCTCCATTGAGAACTCCCGCACCAAATAGATAATCTTGACAACGTCAACTTGCCAATGACAAGTTCTACACGAACTGCTAGACAGTGTCAATATCAAACTTCAGGGAAAGGAGAGGGCAGCGTTGCAGGACTCAGCGGCTTATCACCACGGCGACCTCCCCAACGCGCTGCTGGCAGCAGTCGCCGACATCGTCAAAGAGAACGGTGTCGCCAATGTGAGCTTGCGGGAGGCGGCTCGTCGGGCTGGTGTGTCCCATTCGGCTCCGGCCCACCATTTCGGGGACAAAGAGGGCATGCTTGCCGCCTTCGCAGAGCGTGGCTTCGAAATCCTGCGGGACGACATGGCTGCGGCGTTTGGCGCCACGGCCGGTTCCCCAGCTCTCGACCGACTCGGTGCCGTCGGGACGGCCTACGTCCGCTTCGCTCTCGATCGCACCCCATACTTCGACGTGATGTTCCGATCAGGGATCGACAAGCCGTCGCACCAGCATGTCCACGACAGCTCCGACAGCGCCCTGGCCGTGTTGATCGCTGCAGTCGATGACCTGATGTCGGAGGGCGGATACTCCGAGGTCGACTCTCGACACTTGACGGTCTACTTCTGGTCGTTGGCCCACGGCCTGGCGTCTCTGGCGGTCGACAAGTCCATGCCGTCAGACCTCGACGAGGTGAGCATCGAGGAATACATCACAGGCGTGTTCGGTATGACGCAGGGCATCCTCGGGACCGGCTGAAGGGCATCCCCCTCTCCCACCTTGGATCGCTATGGCCGCTCAACCCCTATCGCCGAGTTCGTCCCGTGGCGATTCCAGGTAAGGAAGGGCCTGACAGATGGGCCTCGGGTCGAACATCATCTGCACGATCGGTCACGTCGGCTGTGTTCGAGAATATCCGTCCAAACCGCAACCGTATCCACGAGTCGCTGAACGCGCTCGGCAGGCGTGAGCGCCAGGATCTGACGGATCGCCGACCGATCGACCCCTCGTTTATCTTCGAGTGGATTAGCTGCATGCATGGACCAATTCTACGAGTCGTCTGCGCACTCCGAAGCACGATCGCTAGCCGCGAAGGGTGTCGATCGCTTGGCCGAGTCTGGCGACGCCTTCTTCGATCTGGGGAGAGGGGACGGCGGCGCTCGACAGGCGAATGTGGGAGCCGGGCGCATCGCCGGGATGCCACTGCGCACCGGCCACTATGGCCACACCCTGGCGAAGGGCGGCTTCTCGGAGGGTATCCGCATCAATCCCCTGAGGGGAACTGAGCCAAACATGCAATGGACCTGGCCGCACCTCCGGTTCCCAGTCGCGGATCTCAGAGGCAGAATCGAGAAGGGTCGACTGCCGTTCGGCGAGCGACGCCCGCAGATCGCGGAGATGACGCTTCCAGCCGGGGCTGGTGATCACATTCAGGGCCGTCTCCTGCATGATCGCAGATACGAAGAAGTCTTCGGCGTTACGGGTCTGATGGAGTCGCTGGGCGATGGGGCCGGAGGCGGCCAGACCGGCGATCCGCATCCCTGGGGCTACCGACTTGGTGAGAGAACGAACGTGGATCACATGGCCCTCGGGATCGTTGGACGCCAGCGCCGGCTGAGCGGTCTTCGGATCATCAAGATCAGACAACCAATCGTCCTCGACGATCATCAGGTTGTGGCGAATGGCCAGAGCCATCAGCGGCGCCCGTCGGCCCGCGGTCAGGGTTGCGCCGGTCGGATTGTGGAAACGGGGCTGGACGTAGAAGATCCTCGCCCCGGTTCGTTCCACCGCAGCCTCGAGTTGATCGACCAGCAGCCCGTCGCGGTCCATCGGAACCGGTACGGGCACCAGCCCGGCGGCGCGAGCCGCGACGATGGCCCCGACATAGGTGGGCGACTCGGTCAAAACAACGTCGCCCTCCAGACCCAATGCCCGGAAAACGAGCGAAAGGGCCGCTTGACCACCAGGCGATATCAAGACGTTGTGTTCCCTTTGCGGACTGAGCTGGCCTGCAAACCAATCACGCAGAGATCGGAAGAGCGTCGTGTAGGGAAAGAGTGTAGATCTCGGTGGTCGCCGGATCATTAAAAAAAAAAAAACACAACAGC